>JANORH010000103.1:0-4774 GCA_031415215.1 Alphaproteobacteria bacterium
TGGCGGCGGCCGAGGTGATTTCGCACTATGGTCCGCGCCCGCAGGTTTCGCTGAAGGACCTGGCCGCGTCCAAGGGATACTGAGCCGATGAGCCGCAAGGCCGAAGTGGTCCGCAACACCAAGGAAACCCAGATCCGCGTCGCCGTGGACCTGGACGGGACCGGTGCGTCCGAAATCTCCACCGGGATCGGTTTCTTCGACCACATGCTGGAAAGCTTCGCCCGGCACGGCGGCATCGACCTGAAGGTCGAGACCAAGGGCGACCTGCACATCGACATGCACCACACCGTCGAGGACACCGGCATCGTGCTGGGCCAGGCGATCAAGGACGCGATCCCCGGCTTCAAGGGCATCCGCCGGTTTGGCCACGCCTACATCCCGATGGACGAGACGCTGAGCCGGTGCGCCATCGACCTGTCCAACCGCCCCTATCTGATCTGGAACGTGGACTTCAAGACGCCGAAGGTGGGCGACATGGACACAGAACTGTTCAAGGAGTTCCACCACGCGTTCGCGATGAATTGCGGGGCCTGTGTGCACATGGACCTGCTGCGCGGCACCAACTCGCACCACATCGCCGAGAGCGGGTTCAAGGCTCTGGCACGCGCGCTACGACACGCGGTGGAGCTGGATCCCAAGACCCATGGCCTCGCGCCATCCACCAAGGGCGTGCTCTAGGAAACCCCTATGCAGAGCGTCGCCCTGATCGATTACGGGTCGGGCAACCTTCGCTCGGCCGAAAAGGCGTTGGTCCGCGCTGCCGACGGTCGTGCGGATATTGTTGTGACCCATGACCCGGCCATCGTCGCCAGCGCCGACCGGATCGTGCTGCCGGGCGTCGGGGCATTTGCGGCGTGCATGGCGGCCTTGAGCGAGCGCGAAGGTGTCATCGAGGCGATGAACCACGCGGTGCACGATCGCGGTGTGCCCTTTCTGGGGATCTGCGTCGGGTTGCAATTGATGGCCTCGCGCGGGCTGGAGTTTGGCGTCACGCCGGGCCTGAGCTGGATCGATGGCGATGTCCGCAGAATCGAGCCCAACGATCCGCACCTGAAAATCCCGCACATGGGCTGGAACAATCTGCTGGATGTCACCGATCTGCCGGTATTGTCAGGTCTAAGGGCCGGCGCGCCGGTCTACTTCACACACTCCTTCGCCATGTTCCCGAGTGACGACGGCCACGTCGCCGCCTGGGTGGACCATGGCGGACGCTTCCCGGCGGCGGTCGCACGGGACAATCTCGCCGGGGTGCAGTTTCACCCCGAAAAATCGCAATCTGCCGGGCTCAAGCTTTTGTCCGACTTTCTGGAGTGGCGCCCGTGATCCTGTATCCCGCCATCGATCTCAAAGACGGACAGTGCGTCCGCGTGCTGCACGGCGACCTGTCCACCGCCACCGTGTTCAACACCGAGCCCGCCGCCCAGGCACGGAGCTTCGTGGAGGCCGGGTTCCACTGGATCCACGTGGTCGACCTGAACGGGGCCGTCCAGGGCAAGGCGATCAATGCGCCGGGCGTCGAGGCGATCCTGCACGCGGTGTCGGTGCCGGTACAGTTGGGCGGCGGCATCCGCACCCTGGCCGATATCGAGCGCTGGGTTGAGGCCGGTGTCAGCCGCATCATCCTGGGCACCGTGGCCGTCAAGAACCCGAAGATTGTGCTGGATGCCGCCAAGCTCTGGCCCGAGCAGATCGCGGTCAGCGTCGACGTCCGCAAGGGCAAGGTCGCCGTCGAGGGCTGGACAGCGGATAGTGACCTGGACGCCATCACCGTGGCGAGGCGGTTCGAAGACGCAGGGGTCGCCGCCCTGATCGTCACCGACATCGACCGCGACGGCACGGTCATGGGCTTTGACGTGGAAGCCTTTGGCGCGATGGCGGACGCGGTCTCTATCCCGGTGATCGCCGCCGGCGGCCTGGCGACCGTGGACGACATCGTCAAGCTGAAGGCGCGCAAAGGCGTGCCGGTGGCCGGTGCTGTGCTGGGCCGGGCGCTCTACAACGGCGCGATCAATCCGGCCGAAGCCCTGGGGATCGCGGCGTGACGCTCAAGGTCCGCCTGATCCCCTGTCTGGACGTCAAGGACGGGCGGGTGGTGAAGGGCGTGCAGTTTGTGTCATTGCGTGACGCGGGTGATCCGGTCGAGCAAGCGCGGGCCTATGATGCGGCGGGCGCCGACGAGCTGATGTTCCTCGACATCACCGCCAGCCACGAGAACCGCGGCACCATCCTGGATGTGGTAGCGCGCACGGCCGACGTCTGTTTCATGCCGCTGTCGGTAGGGGGCGGCATTCGTTCGGTGGAGGATGCGCGGCGTCTGTTGCTGGCCGGCGCAGACAAGATCTCGATCATGACCGCCGCCGTGCTCGACCGCGACGTGATCAGCCGCTGCGCCGACGCCTTCGGCAGCCAGGCCGTGGTGGTCACCGTCGATGCGAAGCGTACCGGCGACCACTGGGAGGTCTTCACTCACGGTGGCCGCAATCCCACAGGCCTGAACGCCGTGGACTATGCGGTCGAGGTTGTCGCCAAGGGCGCGGGCGAAATCCTGCTGACCTCCATGGACCGAGATGGGGCCAAGACCGGTTATGATCTTGATCTGGTTCGCGCGGTCAGTTCGGCCGTCGGCGTGCCGGTCATCGCCTCGGGCGGGGCAGGTAACACGCGCCATCTGGTCGAAGCTGTTCAGGCCGGGGCCGACGCCGTGCTGGCCGCCTCGATCTTCCATTTCGGCGAAGTCAGCATCGGTGATGCCAAGCGCGCCATGGCCGCAGCCGGCGTCCCGGTCCGACTGACGGAGAAGGCCGCATGACCCGCTTTACGCAAATTATTGAGCGTCTCGCCGCCACGATCGAGAGCCGGCGCGGCGCTGATGCCTCGACTTCGTACACCGCCCAACTGCTCGGCAATCTGGACCGTGCGGCGAAGAAGCTGGGCGAGGAAGCTGTCGAAACCGTTATTGCCGCCGCCCAGGGCGACCGCGACGCGCTGACCGCCGAGAGCGCCGACCTGATTTACCACTGGCTGGTGCTGATCGCCGCCGCCGGGGTGAGCCTCGACGAGGTGGCCGCGCGCCTGGAGGCCCGCGAGGGGGCGTCCGGGTTGGCGGAAAAGGCGTCGAGACCGAAGTAGAGCCTCGCGCCACAACCTCAGAACACCAGTGCGCGGGCTTCCTTCACATGCGGCAGGGCCTGGATCTTGGCCAGAAGTTTGGCGTCCGGTGCCTGATCGATGCCAACCATGGCGATGGCGTCGTCGCCGGCGTCGATGCGGCCGAGGTTGAAGGTGGCGATGTTGACGCCGGCCTCGCCCAGCAGGCCACCCAGCGCGCCGATGAAGCCTGGCTTATCCAGGTTGTTCACATAGAGCATGCGCGGCGAGAACGGGGCGTCAAGATCCATGCCCTTGACCTCCACGACGCGCGGTGCGCCCGCCTGAACGGCACCGGCGAATGAACGTTTGCCCTTCTCCGTCGTGATGGTGATGCGCATGAGGCTCTCATAGATCGGCGAGGCTTCCTGGCGGCTCTCCGAGAAGGTGACGCCACGCTCCTTGGCCACGGCCGGGGCTGAAACCATGTTGATCTCCGCCAACATGGGGCGCAGCACGCCAGCCAGGGCGGCGGCGCTAAGCGGCTTGGTGTTGAGCTTGGAAACCTCGCCCTCGAAGGCAATGTCCACGGCCTTGACCCCGAAGTCGACCATCTGGCCGGCCAGCGCACCCAGTTTTTCGGCAAGCGCGATGAAGGGCTTCAGACGCGGAGCCTCCTCGGCGGTGACCGAGGGGCTGTTCAGCGCATTGGTGACGGCACCGGTCAACAGATAGTCGCTGATCTGTTCGGCGACCTGCAGGGCGACATTTTCCTGGGCTTCGTTGGTTGAGGCACCCAGGTGTGGGGTGGCGATGAAGTTCGGCGCGCCGAACAGCACGTTTTCCTTGGCTGGCTCGGTCACAAACACGTCGAAGCCAGCGCCGCCGATGTGACCGTTCTCCAGGCCAGCACGCAGAGCGGCCTCATCGACCAGCCCGCCGCGAGCGCAGTTGATGATCATCACACCCTTCTTCGCCTTGGCGAGATTTTCCGCCGACAGGATGTTGCGGGTCTTGTCGGTCAAGGGTGTGTGCAGGGTGATGAAGTCGGCGCGGGCCAGCAGGTCTTCCAGCTCCACCTTTTCCACGCCCATCTCCACGGCGCGCTCGGGCGACAGGAAGGGGTCGTAGGCGACGACCTTCATCTTCAGACCCAGCGCGCGGTCGGCGACGATGCCGCCGATATTGCCGGCGCCGATCAGGCCAAGGGTCTTGGCGTAGAGCTCCACGCCCATGAACCGGCTCTTCTCCCACTTGCCGGCCTGGGTGGAGGCGTCGGCGGCGGGCATCTGGCGGGCCAGGGCGAACATCATGGCGATGGCGTGCTCGGCGGTGGTGATGGAGTTCCCGAACGGGGTGTTCATCACCACCACGCCGGCGGCGGTGGCGGCGGGGATGTCGATATTGTCGACGCCGATCCCAGCACGGCCGATGACCTTGAGCTTTTTTGCGGCGGCGATGACGTCCTTGTTGGGTTTGGTGTCGGAGCGGACCACCAGACCGTCATAGTCGCCGATCACGGCGATCAGCTCGTCTTTCGTCAAGCCGGTCTTGATGTCGACGTCAACGCCGCGCTGGCGAAAGATATCGACGGCGGCGGGGCTGAGGCTGTCAGCGATGAGCACGCGGGGCATTGGTGGTCTCCGACTCCCCTCCCCCCATTCGGGGAGGGGTTAGGGGTGGGGGT
>JANORH010000104.1:0-3060 GCA_031415215.1 Alphaproteobacteria bacterium
CCTGCTGGCGGCCAACAAGCTGATCGCCAACCCCAGGCTCTACGCGACCTTCCTGCTGTGGCTGATGAGCGAGCTGTTCGAGGAACTGCCCGAGATCGGCGACCCCGACAAACCCCGCCTGGTGTTCTTCTTCGACGAGGCGCACCTGCTGTTCCGCGATGCGCCCAAACCGCTGCTGGAAAAGGTGGAACAGGTGGTCCGCCTGATCCGTTCCAAGGGCGTCGGTGTCTATTTCATCACCCAGAACCCGGCGGACATCCCGGATACCGTGCTGGGCCAGCTGGGTAACCGCATCCAGCACGCGCTGCGGGCCTACACGCCCGCCGACCAGCGCGGACTGCGCGCCGCCTCCGACAGTTTCCGGCCCAACCCGGCCTTCGACACCGCTGAAGCGATCCAGGCTCTGGGGGTCGGCGAGGCCCTGGTCTCGGTGCTGGACGAAAAAGGCGCGCCCACCGTGGTCCAGAAGACCATGATCCGCCCGCCCAACTCGCGCATGGGTCCGGCCCTGCCGGCGGAACGGGTCGCGATCATGGGCCAGAGCCCGGTTCGCGGCCTCTACGACACCGCGCTCGACCGCGAGTCGGCCTTTGAGGTGCTGCAGAAAGCCCGAGCAGTCGCGACCGCCGCCGAGGCTGAACCCGAAGAGGCGGAAGCCGACGACAAGCCCGAACGCCGCGCGCCTGCAGCCCGCTCGGCCAACCGACAGGGCATGGGCGAGACCTTCGCCAAGTCCATGCTGCGCACCATCGGCAGCCAGGTCGGCCGCGAACTCATTCGCGGTGTTCTGGGCGGACTATTTGGCGCCAGTCGGACGACGCGTCGGCGGCGTTAGCTCTCGCCGAGGGCCTTGTCCAGAACGGCCTCCAGCAGCTCGGCCTCGGTCAGCGGCTCGGTCATGAAGGCGCGGATGCGGCCGCCCTGCACCAGCGAGATGAAGCCATAGAGCGTTGACCATCCCGTGAGGGTGCGGCGCTTGATGTCCGCGACATCTGCGCCCGGCATTGTGGCGGCGACCGACCGGTGAAGACCCTCCCAGGACGACGCCGCCGCGTCCACGAGGCGTGGCGGCGCGCCGGGCCCCAGAATGTCGCTGGTAAACATCAGCCGGAACAGGCCTGGGTGCTGGAACGCTAGGCCAAGATAGGCCCGTGCGGTCTCACGGGCGGCCACCCTGGGATCGGAGTTGTTCGCCTGCGCCAGCGCATATGCCTGGCCCAGCTCCTCAAACCCGTCTGCGGCGACCTCGGCCAGCAGGGCGGCGCGATCCGTGAAATGCCGGTAGGGCGCGGCGGTCGACACCTGAAGGGACTGCGCCAGGTCTCGAAGCGAAACCGCGTCGGGACCGCCGGATTCCACCGCCGCGCGGGCGGCCTGGATCAGGGCCTTGCGCAGGTCTCCGTGATGGTAGCGACGGCTCGACATGGTCTTATGTTGACGACGCTTACATAAACCGCAACGTTAGCAGTGCTAACTTTGGAGGTTGATGTGAAATTCTCGCTCTGGGTCGCCCTGGTGGCCGCTCTGCTGGCGACGCCTGTTCAGGCCCGCACGGTCGGGTTCGAAGCGATTACCGTCCCGATGTCGAATGATCCCCCGCTCAAAGTCGGCGTCTGGTACCCGAGCGACGCCGATGAGGTGCCGGCACGCCTGGGCCTCGACACCCAGCCCGTCGCGCTGAATGGGGCGGTTGCCGGCAGGGGCCACGGGCTGATCCTCATGTCCCACGGAACCGGCGGCTGGTTCGGCAGTCACGACGACACCGCCCGGGCCCTGGCGCGCGCCGGGTTCGTGGTCGCGGCGGTCTCGCATGCCGGCGACACCTTCGATGATCGCAGCCGCGCCACCCGCATGGCCGATCGCGCGCCGCAGCTCAGCCGCACCCTCGACTACATCACGGGGACCTGGCGCGGTCATGGCGCGATCAACCTTCGCAGGATCGGCGTGTTCGGCTTTTCCTCGGGGGGCTTCACGGCGCTGGTCGCCATTGGCGGCGTGCCGGATCTCGGCCTGATCGTCCGGCACTGCCGGGATCATCCGACCTATTTTGACTGCAATCTGGTTCGGCAGTCTGGCGACACGCCGCCGCTTGACGGCCCCTGGAACAGCGATCCCCGAATTCGTGCGGCCGTCATTGCAGCGCCGGCGCTGGGGTTCACCTTCGCCTCAAAAGGGCTTTCGGCGGTGAAGGTTCCGGTGCAGCTCTGGCGTGCGGCGCGTGACAGCGTATTGCCGCATCCGCTCTATGCGGAAGCTGTCAGAGGGCTGTTGCCCAGGAGGCCGGACTATCGCGTTGTCGAAGGCGCCGATCACTACGACTTCCTGGCCCCGTGCGGTCCGGGTTTGGCCAAGGCCTCGCCCCAGGTCTGCGGGCCTGGGTTCGACCGCAGTGCGTTCCACGCCGGCTTTAACACCGACGTGGTCGCGTTCTTCCGGAAGACCCTGCGTTAGGGTTTAGCGCGGCGCCATCCGGATCGCGCCGTCGAGGCGGACGTCTTCGCCGTTGAAGTAGCCGTTGGTGATCATGGTCAACGCCAGCTGGGCGTATTCGGGGGCCTGGCCGAGGCGCTTGGGGAACGGCACCGAGGCGGACAGCGCTTCCTTCACCTGCGGCGGCGCACCGGCCATCAGAGGGGTCTCGAAGATACCGGGCAGGATGCAGTTCACCCGGATGCCGTCACCGGCCAGATCTCGCGCGATGGGCAGGGTCATGCCGACCACGCCGCCCTTGGACGCCGAATAGGCCGCCTGACCCATCTGGCCGTCCTCGGCCGCGACCGAAGCCGTGTTGACGATGGCCCCGCGCTCACCGTTCACCGGCTCCAGGTCCAGCATGCCCTTCGCCGACTTGGCGATGCAGCGGAACGTGCCGACCAGGTTGATCTGGATGATGAAGTTGAAGGCATCCATCGGGAAGTGCTTGGTCTCGCCGGTCTGCTTGTCGCGGCCGGCGGTCTTGAAGGCGTTGCCGGTGCCGGCGCAGTTGACCAGGATCCGCTCCTGACCGTGGGCCGCGCGGGCCTTGGCGAAGGCCGCGTCCACGTCTTCATCCGAGGTGAC
>JANORH010000105.1:0-3924 GCA_031415215.1 Alphaproteobacteria bacterium
GGCCAACAAGAACGGCTTCTTCTATGTGTTGGACGCGGCCAGCGGCAAGCTCGTGTCGGCGGACAAGTTTGTGCCGGTCGACTGGGCCACCGGGGTGGATCTCAAGACTGGTCGCCCGATCGAGGCACCTGGAGCGCGCTATGAGGACGGCACCGTGCAGACCCAGACCCCCGGCGCGCTGGGGGGCCACAACTGGCAGCCGATGGCCTTCAGCCCGAAGGAAGGTCTGGTCTTCATTCCGGCCCAGACGATCTATGGGAGCTACACCGACCCTAAGGAATTCAGCTTCATCCCCGGTGCATGGAACCTGGGTCTCGGCCGTGGGGCGGACGCCCCCAAGGGCAAGAAGCCTGCGCCCATGGGAGAGCTGATCGCCTGGGATCCGCTGGCCAGGAAAGCGCGCTGGAAGGCGGCCTTCGCCGAACCCTGGCGCAGCGGCGTGCTGGCGACCGCCGGCGGGCTGGTTTTCCACGCCGCCGGGCATGAATTCATCGCCTTTGACGCGGCCACCGGCAAGGCGCTCTGGCGATACGATGCGGGCGCGGGCGCCATTGCGGCGGCCTCGACCTATGCCATCGACGATGAGCAGTACGTGGCCCTGATGGTGGGCTTCGGCGGTGCCGGCGGAATGGGCGGCGAAGAGCCTCGCCGCAAAGGCCGCCTGCTGGTGTTCAAGCTGGACGGCAAGGCCGTGCCGAAACCTTTCCCGGCAACGGTCGTACCGCCGCCGCTGGACCTGGCCAGCGCAACCCCGTCGAAGGGCGACGCCGCCAAGGGCGAGGCCCTGAGCGCCCAGTTCTGCGTCACCTGCCACGGCTCGGGTGGCTATCTGCCGGTGTTGGCGCGCTCGCCGGTGATCCTGGAGCCGGTCGGTTTCAAGGCCATCGTGCTGGACGGAGCCAAGAAACCGCACGGCATGGCCCCCTTCCGCCGCTTCTTCAACGAAGCCAGCGCCGAAGACCTTCGGGCCTATCTGCTGGCCGAAGCCGCCAAGGCCCCGCCAGTGGCAAAGGCCGCGATGACGCATGGTCGTTGAGGACAGGGGTGGCACGATGAAACTGGACCGACGGGCCTTGCTGGCTGTGGGCGTGACGGGAGGGCTGGCAGTCGCCCGGGCTGCGGCCGCGCAGGTGCCGAAAGCTCCGTCGCCCCCGACATCGGCTGCCGGTGATCCTGATGCTCCGGCTTGGCCGTCGCGTGAGGTTTACCGGATCTGGCCCGGCAAGCAGCCGGGTGCGCTAGCGACCCTCCCGACCCCTAACCCCACGATGAATGGGCGCTCGGGACGGCGGCAGCTCTGGATCCGCGGCATAGCCTATGCGGAACTGCACGTGTTTCGGCCCGCCTTCCCGGATGGCTCGTCACTGCTGTCCATCCCGGGCGGCGGCTACGGATTCGTCTCGGTCCAGAACGAGGGGCTTGCTGTCGCCCAGCATTTCAATGCTGCGGGAACGACGGTCTTCGTGCTGGTCTACCGGCTTCCGCGCGAGGGTTGGTCGACCCCGCATCTGGTGGCGGTCCAGGACGCCCAGCGCGCCATGCGGTTCATCCGTGCCGGGGCCAACGACTTCCGGATTGACCCCGCCCGATTGGGCATCCTCGGTTTTTCGGCGGGCGGCCATCTGGCGAGTGATCTCGTCGTGTCCCACGCCGACAGCCTCTACCCACCCGTGGATGCCGCCGACCAGTTATCCGCCAAACCCGCTTTTGTGGGCCTGGTCTATCCGGTCACCAGCCTGATCTCTCCTTCAGGAGACCGCCGGATGTCGGGGATGCTGATGCCAGGCTTGCCGGACCCGATCCTGCTGGCCCGCTCCCCGGTCCAGCGCCTGAACGCCGACGCGCCGCCCTCGTTCCTGGTCCACGCCTTCGACGACCCATTGGTACCGATGGAACACAGCCTGGACTGGATCGCCGCCTGTCGCGCAGCGAAGCGCCCGGTTGAGGCCCATCTTGTGGCCACAGGTGGGCACGGGTTTGGTCTCGGCCTCCCGAAAGACAGCTCTGGCGCGGCCTGGCCGGACCTGTTCGGTCGCTGGATCCGCAAAAACGGCGGCTAAGTCAGAAAGGGAAAATGGAGATGCCCTGGAACTTGCGGATAGCGGGACTGGCTGCGTTGCTGGCGATAACGCCGGCTACTGTCGAGGCCCAGACCGCTCAGCCCTATTCTACCGTTCAGCCGACCTCGACTCACGCTGCGGCCATCGCCGCCGCGCGGACGGCCATCACCGACTACATGACCACGCGCGGTGTGCCGGGCCTGTCGGTGTCCGTCTCGATCAATGGGGTCCGCGCCTGGTCCGAAGGCTTCGGCTTCGCAGACGTCGAGCAAGGGGTGCCGGTGACGCCGTCGACGCGGTTCCGCTCCGGCTCCACCGCCAAGCCCTTGAGCATGGCCGCTGCCGCTGTGCTGCACGATCAGGGCAAGCTGGATTTCGACACCCGGGTGCAGGCCCTGGTCCCGAACTTCCCCGAAAAGTCCAAACCGATCACCTTCCGGATGCTGGCCGGGCATCTGGGCGGGTTTCGCCACTATCCACCCGACGGCTCGGAGTTTTTCAACACCCGCGCCTACACCAACGTGCTCGAGACGCTGGAGGTCTTCAAAAACGACCCGCTCGTGGGCCTGCCGGGCGAGGTTTACAACTACTCCAGCAACGGCACGAACCTGCAGGGGGCCATGACCCAGGCGGCCGGCGGCAAGCCGTTCCTCGATCTGATGCAGACCCTGGTGTTCGGCCCGTTGGGCATGACCTCGACCTCGCCGGATCGCGTCGAGGACATCATACCCGGGCGCACGCGGTACTATGAGCGCACGGGCGGGCTGGCAACCTATCGCATCCGCAAATCATCCCGTGGCAACGGTGAGCGCGGCGTGCTGCTGAATGCGCCCTATACCGACAACAGCAACAAGTTTCCCTCAGGCGGGTACATCACCACGCCGGAAGATCTGGTCACCTTCGGCAACGCCCACCTGCAGCCGGGATTTCTCAAGGCCGACACCCTGCGCCAGCTGTTTACCTCGCAGAAAACCGCGGACGGCAAGGCCACGGGCTACGGCATGAACTGGCATATCGACGTCGACCACAACGACGTGCCCACCTTCCGCCACACCGGCAGCTCGGTAGGGGGCAACTCCATCATCCTGATCTATCCGCGCCAGAAACTGGTGCTGGCTATCCAGACAAACCTCACCGACTCGCGGCCGGGTGAACTACCGGAGACGGTCGGCACCCTGTTCCTGAAAGCGATCGCCTCGCCGCACTAACAGCCGAGTCTTTCCGGGCTGAGTTAGCGCAGGCCGAAGAACCCGAGGACCACCAGCACCACGACCACCAGGCCGACAATATAAATGATGTTGTTCATTGGTTTCGCTCTCCAGTGGAACCGCCCACTGAGGCCTAACGTCGAAAGCTGCGCTGCTGTTCCCACCGCCGATCGTGCCGCCAGCCCAGCGACCAGCCGTGCCGAGCCCAGGCGCTTCAGCCGATTCTGACGCCCATTCCGCCGTCTACCGGCAGGATCGCGCCAGTGATGAATTTGGCGTCGTCGGAGGCCAGGAACAGCGCCGCATGCGCGGTATCCCAGGCGGTTCCCATCTTGCCGTTTAGTGGCACGCGGGCGTCGCGCTCGGCCCTCACGTCGGCCTGGCTGCGTCCGCTGGCCCCGGCGATCCCGGCCACGGCCATCGGCGTGTCGATCAGGCCCGGCTGGACGGCATTGCAGCGGATCCCGTAGCGCGCCTGGGAGATCGCCACATTTGCGGTCAGCCGATTTACCCCTGCCTTGGAAATTTCATAGGCCAGCTGGATACCGCCAGCGCGTGCGGCCAGCGACGAGATGTTGACGATGGACCCGGATTTCTGTTCGCGCATCACCGCCAACGCGGCCTTGGTGACCAACCACATTCCCTTCAGATTGACC
>JANORH010000106.1:0-3032 GCA_031415215.1 Alphaproteobacteria bacterium
TCATGGCAAACGCGGAGCGGATCTTGCCGGCCAGCAGCGGCTCCAGCCACTGCTTCTTCTGGGCAGGCGTGCCAACCCGCTCAAGGACTTCCATGTTCCCGGTGTCGGGGGCGGCGCAGTTCATGCACTCCGACGCCATCCGGTTCTTGCCCAGTTCGACAGCGATATAGGCATAGTCCAGGTTCGACAGGCCCTCGCCGGTCTCGGCATTGGGCAGGAAGAAGTTCCACAGCCCCTCGGCCTTGGCCTTGTCCTTGGCCTTTTCCAGGCACTCAAGCTGGCCGGGCATATAGGTCCAGATGTTGGGATTGCCTTCGCCCAGGCGATGGAACTCTTCGCTCATCGGGTTCACGGTTTCGCGGATGAAGCGCTTGACGTGCTCCAGCAACGGCAAGGCCTTGGCCGACATGCGCAGGTCGTTCATCTCGTCCTGGGGGCTCAGGCCAAAACTGGACTGGGCCCGGGTCTGGGTCTCGCTCATCTGATGTCTCCCATAGCGGTTTCGTTGGTCGGGCCTCTATCGAGAGGCGCCGGGTTGATGGGTCCGCGCATTTCCGCAGCGGAGGTCATTGGCAAATAGCTTTGCGTCATTTCCGACGTGAATCAAACAAACGTTTTAAGTCATCACGCAGCAAACGACGGCACACACCCGGGCCGCAGGCGCGCGCGCGTGCCGTCATTGGCGAACAGGCTACTTGTTCGGCGCGCTCGATGCTGTCGGGCAGGCCGCAGCCAGCAGGGCCTCGTTGTCGGCGCCGACGGCCTTCTTCGGGGAATCCAGCCGCCACGACGCCTTGATCGCGAGCGGGGCCGACGGCTTGTAGCCGCCCAGCATGATCATGTTTTTGTTGGCGCAATCCAGGCCGACCACATTGCCGACACCGTCCGGCTTGCCGGGGCCGGCAGGACCCAGATTGGCCGACGGCTTGGAAATCGCCTGCATGACGATCAACCGGCCGCTCTGGCGATCCCGATAGGTATAGTCACTGTCAATCGACCACGACGTGCCGTTGGGCGTGTCGACATACTTGGTCCAGGTTTCAGCGGAAGCGGCGCTGCTCACAACAAGGGTGGCAACGGCAGCAAGCGCAAAGACGCGACGCATAGGCATTTTCTCCGGGTGGTCTCTTGTTTCGTCTCTCGCCGCGACCCTAGCGGCCAATTTGTGGGGGTCCAGCGGAAATGGCGTCACGCCACCCGCTTCACCGGCCTGGCGAACGCGCGCTCGTTCTCTGCGATATAGTCGCGGGTGATCGGCAGGACGTCGACGCGCTTGGCCAGCTGGATTTGCCAGATGTACTGACGCCGCGCGCGAAAGCTCTGTTCGGCGATGCCCAGATAGAACTCGAACATCCGACAAAAGCGTTCGTCGTAAAGCTCGGCGATCTCGCCTCGCGCCACCTCGAACCGGGTGCGCCAGTGGCGGATGGTTTCGGCGTAGTGCAGGCGCAGGATTTCCACGTCGGTGACGATAAGACCGGCGCGTTCGATGGCCGGCATCACCTCCGAAAGCGAAGGGCTATACCCTCCGGGGAAGATGTATTTGTCGATCCAGCCGTTGGTGACCCCGGGCTCAGGGCGACCGATGGAGTGCACCAGGCCCACGCCGTCATCCTTCATCAGGCGCGCGACGCCGTCGAAATACTCCTGATAGTTGGGCCGCCCCACCGCCTCGAACATGGCCACTGACAGGACGCGGTCGTAGGTGCCTTTCAGGTCGCGGTAGTCGGTGAGCGAGAACCTGGCCTTGTGCGCCAGGCCCTTGGCCTCGGCGCGGGCCTTGGCGACCTTCAGTTGTTCGATGGACAGCGTGATGGCGTCGACCTCGACGTCGGAATCTTCCACAAGTTGCAGTGCCAGACCGCCCCAGCCGCAGCCGATCTCGACCACCGAATGGCCGGGTTGCAGGTGGAGCTTGGCGGCGATGTGACGCTTCTTGGCCAGCTGGGCCTCTTCCAGCGTCATGTCGGGGCGCTCGAAATAGGCGCAGGAGTACTGCATGTCCTCGTCCAGAAAGCGCCGATAGAGGTCGTAGGACAGGTCGTAGTGGTGGGCCACATTGCTGAGCGACTGCACGCGGTTGTTGGCTTCGCGCAGCGTCCGGCGCAGCCAGGACCGCAGGGGGCCGCGGCGCTTCTTCTTCTTGAACTCGGCGTTGGTGCCGATCAGGTCGATGAACTGGGCGATCTGGCCTTCTTCCAGCACCAGCCCGCCGTCCATATAGGCCTCGCCGACGCCCAGACCCGGCTTGGCGGCGATACGGGCCGCCCAGCTGTTGCTGGTGATGCGGGCGACCAGCGGTGGGCCGGAGCCATCGCCCAGCCGCAACGTCTGGCCACCCGGCAGCTTGAGTGTCAGGTCGCCAACGCGGACCACGCCCTGAAGGACCGATTGCAGATTCACGTGAAGGCTCTCCCGTTTCAGACCACAGAATAGAAACCGGCGCGGAAAAGCCAAGCCGACAAACCCTGTGAGCACCATGTGCGCCTTGACTTGGCAGGCCCGGGTTCTTAATTCCCACTCGACGTTGGCACTCAAGGGTGGCGACTGCTAACAGCGGCGCATTCAAGCCCCGTCACAGCATTAGAACCGTCTCGCACGGAATCAGAGAGAGAAGACACATGGCGTTTCGTCCCCTGGGAGATCGCGTGCTCGTCGAGCGCGTCGAGGAAGAAGAGAAGACCAAGGGCGGGATCATCATTCCCGACACCGCCAAGGAAAAGCCGCAGGAAGGCAAAGTGATTTCGACCGGCCCCGGTGCCCGTGACGACAACGGCAAGATCCAGCCCCTCGACGTCAAGGCCGGCGACCGCATCCTGTTCGGCAAGTGGTCCGGCACTGAGGTCAAGCTCGACGGCAAGGACCTGCTGATCATGAAGGAAAGCGACATTCTGGGCGTCGTTTCCTAAGCCCACGCGCCCTCCACATTCCCCTCATCTAGAAAAAGAGAATCCATCATGGCTGCGAAAGACGTCTATTTCGCCTCCGACGCGCGCGATCGTATGCTGCGCGGCGTCAATATCCTCGCCAAC
>JANORH010000107.1:0-13264 GCA_031415215.1 Alphaproteobacteria bacterium
CCTTGACCTCCGGTGGCAGGGCCAGCAGGCGCTGGAACATGATCGGCACCAGATGCATGTGGGTGACCTTGTGCCGGTCGATGGTGGCCAGCACGTGCTCTGAGTCCCATTTGTCCATGAACACCAGCGGGCAGCCCGCGCCCATGGCAGAGCGCACGTCGAACACCAGCGGCGCTGCGTGGTAGGCGGGCCCCGCACACATTTGTACAGACGTCTCGTTGTAACCCCGCAGCGCGTACATCATCTGGGGTGTAACCGCCGGAACCGCGCGGAAAACGCCCTTGGGCCGTCCGGTGGTGCCGGAGGTGTAGAGCATCTGGTTACCCAGCGAAGGGTCTTCGATGTCGGACCCGTCGAGACCTGACAGGGCCTCGTCATAGGGTGTGAAGCCCTCGATCTCGCCGCCGATAGAGATCTTGATTTTCAGGTTGGGCGCAGCGTCGGCTGACGGGCCAGCACTGGCGACCTTGCCCTCGGCGAACAGGGCCAGCGCCTCGCAGTCGTTGAAAATATAGCTGATTTCGTCGACGTTCAGGTGCCAGTTGACCGGCGTCAGACGAAAACCACCGCGCAGGGTGGCCGCCTGGACCTCGACGAACTCGGCGCGGTTAGAACTGAGGATCGCCACGGCGTCGCCCGCCTTCAGCCCGGCCTGACGCAACAGGCGCACGATACGGTTGGCGTTGGCGTTGACCTGGGCGAAGGTGCGGACCCGGCCATCAGGGTCGATGACCGAGGGCTTGTCCGGTTGTACAGAGGCCCATACTGCGGTGTTCATCCCCACCATGGCGGCGGCTTCCAGCCTAGCATTCAACGCGTCGCGGTCGCTCACTGATTCCATCCCATGGTTTGGTGCGCCACTTGAGCGGCGTCATCCCCGTTCTTCGAAAACACCATGGCATGAGGGTGGCGCGGCGGACAATCGCCATCGCGCGTAAAGATCAGGCTTTCAGGCGACGAAACACCCAGCCGCCTACCGTGGCCCCGAACGCGGTGATGAAGGTGCCCCAGGTGATGTCGATGATGGTGATGTGGGTCGACCAGACCCGGAGTGTTGCCTGGTTGGTCAGGTCATAGGTAGCGTAGCACATGGCCCCCAGCATCGCCCCGGTCAGGGTGGTCTTGAGCAGCGGCCTGTCGCGGTTGGGCCAGATCGCCAGAGCCATGACGCCCGCGATGTAGGCGAAATAGAACACCGCTGCCGGGCCCAGTCGGGCGCTGGGCAGTGCGACCGGGTCCAGCGTGGGGAAGTAGACCTTGGGGCCGAACTGGGTCAGCCAGATGTAATCGACGGCCGCAAAGGCCACGCCCGTGGCGAGATAGGTCAGGATCAGACGCCGCATCATGGGCTTTCTTTCTCGCTTCAGGCCGGCCGCAGACGATAGTGGCTGACGCCCCATTCCGAGCCGCTACGGTGCCCGAACAGACCGGCGGTGGCGAGGAAGAAAAGCCGCCAGCGACGATGCCACAGGGTTGCATCCTTGCCGTAGACGCTGTCCAGCACCGGGCGGATCTTTGCGACATTGGCGTCGTAGAGTTCGAGCCAATGCAGGGCAGTCTTCTGATAGTGGGTCCCGCTCCAGCGCCAGTCCTGCTCCAGCACGAACAGGTCGGGGAACTGGGCGATCAGGCCGTGGCTGGGCATCACGCCACCGGAGAAGAAGTACTTGCCGATCCAGTCGGCCTCATCGTCGAGGTCAAAGCGATAGGGAGATGTCTTGTGGGTGAAGACGTGGATGAACAGGCGTCCGTCAGGCTTCATCCAGCCCCGCACGCGGCCCAGCAGGGCGCGCCAGTTCGCCATGTGCTCGAACATCTCGACCGAGACCACGCGGTCAAACGCCCCGGTCGCCTCGAAGTCATTCATGTCGCAGGTAATGATCTGCAGGTTCGTCAGGCCGCGCTCGGCCGCCCGGGCCATGATAAACTCACGCTGGCTGGCGGAATTGGAGACGCCTGTAATGCGGGCGTTGGGATAGGTTTTGGCCATCCACAGTGACAGCGAACCCCAGCCGCAGCCCAGCTCCAGGATGTGCTGGCCGTCTCTCAGATCGGCATGTTCGGCGGTCTCCTTCAGGCCGTGTTCCTCGGCCTGGGCCAGGGTGTCGCCGGGGTTGAGATAGAGGGCCGAGGAATACTTCAGTTGCGGACCCAGGCAATTCAGGAAGAATGCGGCCGGAACCTCATAATGCTGGGCGTTGGCCGCGTCGGCATGCTCGGCGATCGGTCGCTCCGACATTTCCCGGGCGAAGGCGGCTTCCGTCTCTGGTCCGGAACCGGAGAGCTGGCGGCGCGCATTGGCGACCAGCAGGCTGATGGCAGCCTTGCGAACGACGTCTGGCAGGGGCGCGCCCTCGAAGGTGTCGATGGTGGCGGAGATCAGGCTCATGCGGAACTAGGCTCGCTTCGGGGGTACGGGGAAGAAGACGCTGATGCGCCGTTGATAGTCGCGGAACAGGTCGCCGCGGGACTTGAGCATCGTCGCCTCCAGCAGCGGCACGCCGGAGACGTAGCGCAGCAGGCCATACATGACGACCGGTGCCGTCAGGCTGAGCCAGGTAGCTGGCTGGGTGGGATTCAACACCATCGCCGGATAGACCATCCACCCCAGCCACTGGAAGAAATAGTTGGGATGTCGCGACCAGGCCCAGAGCCCCTGATCCATGACCCTGCCCTTGTTTGCCGGATCGCTGCGGAAGCGTTTCATCTGGCTGTCGGCGAGGGTCTCGCCGACGATGGCGATCAGAAAAATCGCCGCGCCTATGGCGTCGCGAAGGTCGAGGTCGGCCTCGGGACGTCTAGCTGCCAGCACCACCGAGATCGCCAGCAGGGCAGACGCCGGTGCCTGCGGCAAGGTCACGAACAGCATCCGCCAAGGATAGGTTTTCGGATCGCCGTCGCGGAACGCGGCGTAGCGGATATCCTCAGGGTGTCCAGCCACGCGCGGGGTCAGGTAGAGTCCGAGGCGCACGCCCCACACCAGCATGAAGGCTGCAACCAGCCACTGGCGCGGCCCCGGTGCGGCCTCGTCAATCGGATAGAGCGCGGCCCCAGCCAGGACGATCCCCGTGCCCCATGTCCAGAACACATCGGTCCAGCCGCCGTTGCGGCGCGCCATCCCGAAGGCCCAGGCTGACAGCATCACGCCCAGCATTGCCGCCAGCACGCCCAGAACAATCATCGCCGGCATTTAACACTCCTGCTGCGGCATACGGCCCAGGTCCGGACGCGGACGCATCCGACGCTGTGATCGCACCGTAGCCTTTGCTAAGCAGGCGTACGTGGGGATCGCGCACGCCAACTTTGTGCAAATAGGAATTGATTCGCGTGGAAACGAGTTCGGACCATCGGCTGAATGTGGCCGTGATCGGCGCGGGCATCGCGGGGCTATCGGCAGCCTGGCTGTTGTCCGGCAAACATCAGGTGACCCTGTTCGAGGCCGACCATCGGCTGGGCGGCCATGCCCATACCGCCGACGCGCCCGGCCACAACGGAACCGTGCCCGTCGACACGGGTTTCATCGTTTATAACGAAGGCAACTATCCCAACTTCACTGCTTTGCTGGATCATCTCGGCGTCCCCAGCCTGGATGCCGACATGTCGCTGAGTGTGTCGCTGGACAATGGCGCGTTTGAGTATTCCAGTTTCGGTCTGGGCGGTGTCTTCGCCCAGAAGCGCAACCTGTTGTCGCCGCGCTTCTGGCGGCTGTTGCTGGATATCTCGCGCTTTTTCCGCACGGCGTCCGCAGACATCGCGGAGCTGGAGCAAAACGCGACCCCGCTGGACGACTATCTGAAGGCCAAGGGCTACGGCCCGGCGTTTCGTGATGACCACCTGTTGCCCCAGGCCGCCGCCATCTGGTCAACGCCGCTGGACCAGATCGGGACTTATCCCGCCGCCTCGCTGATCCGCTTCTTTCTTAATCACGGAATGATGACCATCACCGGCCGGGGCCTCTGGCGCACCGTCGAGGGCGGGTCGCGGGCCTATGTGACACGGCTGGCGGCGGCCTATCAGGGCGAGGTGCGCAAGGGCGTGCGGGTGGCTGGTGTGCGGCGCGACGCCAACGGTGTGGAATTGAGACTGGCCGGTGGCTCCCGCGAACGCTTCGATGAAGTGGTGATCGCCACGCACGGCGACGCGGCGTTGGCCCTGCTCGACGACCCGACGCAGGACGAGCATCGTCTGCTGGGTGCCTTCAAATACAGCCGCAATATGGTCGCGTTGCACACTGATACAGTGCTGATGCCGAAACGCCGCGCGGCCTGGACCAGTTGGAACCATATCGGCATGCGCGATGCGCCGGGCGAGGGGTCGGTGACCTACTGGATGACGCGTTTGCAGAGCTTGCAGGGCGCGCCTGACCTGTTCGCCACGCTGAACCCGAACAAGGAAATCGCGGCGGACAAGCTGATCAAGACCGAGGTCTATGACCACCCGCTGTTCGACGCCGGCGCCATCGCCGCCCAGCAACAGATCTGGGATATCCAGGGGGCGCGACGGACCTGGTTCTGTGGGTCCTACCTGGGCCATGGCTTCCACGAGGACGCCCTCCAGTCCGGGCTGGCGGTGGCCGAGCAATTGGGGGACGTGCGCCGACCGTGGAGCGTCGACAACGAAAGTGGCCGTATCCATGTGCGGACGCCGGAACTGGCAGAGGCTGCGGCCTGATGTTCGCGTCCGGGCTCTATGCGGGGGTGGTGACGCACACCCGCCTGAAGCCCCGCAAGCATGCCCTGCGCTACCGGATCTTCATGCTGCTGCTGGATCTGGATGAACTTGAGGTCTTGGATCAGCGCCTCAAACTGTTCTCGCTCAAGCGGTTCAATCTGGTCAGCTTCGATCCGACCGCCCACGGCGATGGATCAGATACGCCCCTGAAAACCCAGGTCCAAGCCCAGCTGGCGGCGGCGGGCATCGCGCACGGTGGACCTGTGCGGATGCTGGCCATGCCGCGCATTCTGGGCCTGGGATTCAATCCGATCACGGTCTTTTTCTGCCATCGCCCGGACGGGGCGTTGAGCGCGATCCTCTATGAGGTGAACAACACCTTCGGCGAACGTCACAGCTATCTGATCCCCGCGAACGATGCGCCGGTGGTGAAGCAGGCCTGCGAAAAGGGCTTCTATGTCTCGCCCTTCATGGACATGGACCTGCGGTACGCCTTCCGCGTCCGGCCGCCTGGCGATCAGGTACAGGTGCTGGTGGACGTCGACGATGCCGAGGGCCGGGTGCTGGCGACGGGGTTCGTGGCGGCGCGTCAGAACCTCACCGACGGCGCGCTGTTCAGGGCCTGGCTGTCCCACCCCCTGATGACCGTGGGCGTGGTCGCGGCCATCCACTGGGAGGCGCTGCGAATCTGGCTCAAGGGCGAGAAGGTGCGGCAGCGGCCGGCAAAGCCGGGGTGGTCGGTGACGGTGGTGACCCCTGCCTCTCTTGCCGCCTAACTCTTCCGGAACACCCAGATATCGCCGTCGCCGCCCTGGTCGATGGGCGGGCGGTCGAGGGTGAAGCCGGTAGCGACGGCGAACGGCTGCGGGTCCTGCATGTAGAGCACCAGGCGTTCTGACGACCGCTGCAACTCGGTCCCGGCGGCATCAACCACCGCATAGTCCAGCACCTGTTCCAGCCGGTTCAGGCCGGCGCGAAAGCTGCGCTCCCGGACATAGATCAGCAGACGCCGACCGTCGCCCATGGGCTGATCCATGACCCTGGCCTTTGGGTCAATGGGGCCAAGCCGCTGCATGACCTCGAGCTTGGGCAAGTGCACCGCAAACAGGCCGCCGGGTGCCAGATGCCGGGTCGCCGTCAGAAACCCGTTCTTCCAGGCTGCGCCCGCCGGAATATGGGCCAGGGTGTGGTAGGGGCAGATCACCAGATCAAAGGTTCGGTTGAGGTCCAGCGAGGTGAGGTCGCCCAGGCGCAACGTCACGCGCTGCGCCACCTGCGGGTCCAAAGCATCGACGCGCTTGCGGGCCTGGGCCAGCATGGCGGCGGCGATATCGACACCGGTTACCGCAAAGCCGCGCATGGCCAGATCGCAGGTCAGTCGCCCCGTGCCCGCGCCAAGCTCCAGAATTGAGGTGCCGGGTGCCGCGAGGCCCACATAGACATCCTCGTCGCCCCGAACCCGCGCATCAGCGGCGGTGACGACGTCGTAGTAAAGGGCGCTCAGCGCACCTTCGGCGTAATAGGGTTTGGCTTTGACCATGGAACGTCTTTTTGCGCGCGCCGTTGCGCAGGATCAATGCGCGGTCCACAAATCGCCCTCAACCTGGGAACGCCGATGAAAATCCTGACCCAACGCCTGGCCCGCATCGCCGTGCTGATGATCGCCCCGCTGGCCCTGACGGCCTGCGGAATCAATTCCATCCCGACCAAGGAGGAAAAGGCCAAGGCCCAATGGGCCGAGGTGCAGAACCAGTACCAGCGTCGCAGCGACCTGATCCCCAATCTGGTGGCCACGGTGAAGGGTTATGCGGCTCAGGAAAGCTCGGTCCTGATCGGCGTCTCCGAGGCCCGCGCCGGGGCGATGCAGGTGAAATCCGACGCCAGCATCACCACCGATCCGGCGGCGTTCCAGCGCTATGCCGCAGCACAGAACAGTCTGTCGGTGGCCCTCGCCCCGATGCGGGTGCTGCAGGAAAACTATCCCGACCTTAAGTCGAACCAGAACTTCATGGCGTTGCAGAGCCAGCTGGAAGGCACCGAGAACCGCATCACCATCTCTCGACGCGACTACAACGAGGCGGTGCGCGACCTGAACACCACGCTGAGGACCTTCCCGCAGGTGTTTTGGGCCAAGACGATGTATGCCTCGTCCAAACCTATGGAGTTGTTCCAGGCCACCGCCTCGGCGCAGGGCGCACCGACCGTCGACTTCGCGCCGGCTGGCGCGGCACCGGGTTCGGCACCGCCTGAACCCGCGAAGCCGTGATAGCACCTGCGGGTGCGCGAGGACTGTTCCTTGCGTTCCTGATCCTCCTGTTCCCGGCGTTGGCCCTGGCCGCGCCGACCTTCCCGCCCCTGACGGGCCGTGTCGTCGACAATGCTCAGCTGTTGTCACCGGAGACAGAGGCGCGCCTCACCGGCGAACTCGCCGCGCTGGAACAGAAGACCGGTCGCCAGCTGGTGGTCGCCACCCTGCCCAGCCTGCAGGGCTATGAGATCGAGGACTACGGCTATCAGCTGCTCCGTGCCTGGGGGATCGGCCGCAAGACCGAGAATGACGGCGTCATCCTGATCGTCGCCCCCAATGAAAAGGCGGTCCGGGTCGAGGTGGGCTACGGACTTGAGCCGGTGCTGACCGACGCACTTTCCAGCCTGATCATCCAGCGCAGCCTTCTACCCCGGTTCCGGGAGGGACGGTTCGAGGAGGGTGTCGTTGCCGGCACCACCGAGATCGTGAAGCAGCTGAGTCTGCCGGACAGCGAGGCCCGCGCTCTGGTCGCTCAGGCTGGGTCTCAGGATACGTTGCGGAACGCGAAACCAGGATCAAGCCTGCCGGTGATCATCATGATCATCGTGGTCTTCCTGATGTTGACCGGCACGCTTCGGGTGTTTGGCGCGCGCCGCACCGGCGCAGGCCTGTGGTGGTTGGCCTCGGCGTTGTTGTCCAGCAGCGGGCGCGGAGGCGGCTGGAGCGGTGGAGGTGGCGGGGGCTTCTCTGGTGGCGGGGGATCGGGCGGCGGCGGCGGCGCCTCGGGGCGCTGGTAAGATGAACAAGGCACTTCTCACGCCCTCCGATCTGGACGCTATCGAGACGGCGGTTCGCGAGGCCGAAAGCCGGACGTCGGGCGAGATTTATTGCGTCGTGGCGGCGGAGAGTTCGGATTACCACGGCACGCCCATCGCCTGGGCGGCTGGCGTGGCGCTTCTGGCCCCGGCATTGCTGTTGCTTTCGGGAGTACGGGTCACCGCGCCGGACCTGTTGATTTACGGCGGCTGGACCGCGAGTCAGGTCGAGAGTGTTGGCGAGGCGACCGCGCACGCCGCGCTTATCGGCACCTTGGTACTACAGGCCGCGTTGTTCGCCGCCACACTGGTAATCGTATCCTTTCGCGGGGTCAGGCTGATGTTGACGCCGCCGGGCATGAAACGCGACCAGGTGCGCAGACAGGCCCAGGCACAGTTCCTGGCCAAGAACCTGCACACGACGCGGGAGCGGACCGGGGTGCTGATGTATGTGTCCATCGCCGAGCGGATGGCCGAGCTGATCGCCGATGAGAGCATTCATGCCCAGGTGTCTGACACAACCTGGGACACCGCCATGGCCGCCCTGACCGCCGGTTTGATGCGTGGTGAAGCCGTTGAAGGCTTCAGGGCGGCGATCAGCCAGTGCGCGGATGTACTGGCCAAGGACTTCCCGGCCCGGCCCGGCGACAACCCCAATGAGCTGTCAGACGCGGTGGTCGTCCTGCCGCGCGTTTAGGGGCGTCAGAGGCTCTATTTCGCGCCAGTCACGCAGCCGGACTTTGCGGCGTCATAAACGCGAGGTAACATTGGTCAAATTCGGGAGATAACCGGGCCATGGCCTATACGCTCAACGTCAATGGAAAGGCGCTCAGCGCCGATGTGGACGGCGACACGCCGTTGCTCTGGACCCTGCGCGATACGCTGGGGATCGTAGGCCCAAAGTACGGCTGCGGCGTTGCGGCGTGCGGTGCCTGCACGGTGCACGTTGACGGGGCACCGATGCGGTCGTGCCAGATCCCCACCGAAAGCGTCGGCAAGGCGAAGATCACCACCATCGAAGCGATGAGTACCCATGCCGTCGGCAAGAAGGTTCAGGCGGCCTGGATGGAGTTGGACGTGGCCCAGTGCGGGTACTGCCAGCCCGGCCAGATCATGTCGGCCACGGCCCTGCTGGCCAAGACCCCGAAGCCCACTGACGCCCAGATCGATGAGGCCATGAACGGCAACATCTGTCGCTGTGCGACCTACACGCGGATCCGCGCCGCCATCAAGCGCGCCTCCGGCCAGAAGGAGGCCTGAGCCATGACCTATCATGATGTAAAGGCCACTCGCCGCGACATCCTGGCTTCGGTCAGTGCCGCCGGCCTGACCCTCTCTTTCGCCATCGCGCCCAAGGCCGGTGCACAGGAAGCCGTGCAGACGCCCCTGAACGCCTATGTCCGCGTGGCACCCAACGGCATCGTCACCATTGTGGCCAAGAACCCGGAGGTTGGTCAGGGCGTCAAGACGATGCTGCCCATGCTGATCGCCGAAGAACTCGACGTGGAGTGGAGCAACGTCCGCGTCGAACAGGCCGGTAATGATCCCAAGACGTTCGGGCGTCAGTTTGCCGGCGGCAGCATGGCGACACCCATTCATTGGGATGAATTGCGCCGGGTCGGTGCCGTAGCGCGCTCGATGCTGATCCAGGCCGCGGCCCTGGCCTGGAATTGTCCCCCCGGAGATTGCGTCACGACGCCGGGAAATGTGGTCAACAAGACCTCTGGCAAGTCCCGGACCTATGGCTCACTGGCACTGGCGTGCGCGACGATCACCCCACCGGACCCCAAATCCCTGACACTCAAGGATCCCAAGAGCTACCGGATTATCGGCAAGGCGACGCCGCAGTACGACGTGGCCAAGATCGTGACCGGCCAACCGCTGTTCGGCATCGATCAGCGTCGCCCGGGCATGCTGTACGCCAGCATCATCAAGGCACCGGTGTTTGGCGCCAAGGTGGCCAGTGCCGACCTGGCGGCAGCCAAGGCCGTCAAGGGTGTGAAGACCGCCTTCGTGATCGAGGGCGATCCCAACGGACTATTCCCCCAGGGTATGATCGGCCAGGGCTTGCTGCCCAGCGTCGCCGTGGTGGCCGATAGCTGGTGGGCGGCCAAGAAGGGCCGCGACAAGCTCAACGTCAAATGGGCCGAGCACCCCACCTCCAGCCAGTCCAGCAAGGGCTATGCGGCCCAGGCCAGGACGTTGGCGGCGGGCAAAGGACAGCGCTCCGCGCGCAATGACGGCGACGTCGATGCCGCGCTGGCCGGCGCCGCCAAGACGGTCGAGGCCAACTATTTCTATCCGTTCCTCAGCCACGCCAACCTGGAACCGCAGAACTGCACCGCCGAGTTCAAGGACGGCAAACTCGAGGTCTGGGCACCGACCCAGAATCCGGAGCCCGGTCGCCAACTCTGCGCCCGGACGCTCGGCATGAAGCCCGAGGATATCACCGTCAACATGGTCCGCGGCGGTGGCGGCTTCGGTCGTCGACTAGCCAATGACTACATGGTCGAGGCCGCCTGGATCTCCCGCGAGGTTGGCGCTCCGGTCAAGCTGGTGTGGACCCGCGAAGACGACATGCAGCACGACCACTACCGGCCGGCCGGCTTCCACCACTTCCGGGGCGGGGTCGATGCGGCGGGCAATATCGTGGCCCTGCACGATCACTTCGTGACATTCGGCACGGCTACCGCTGCGGTCTCCAGCGCCGGCATGCCGGGGTCGGAATTCCCGGCCCAGTTCATCCCCAACCTGCGCTACGAGATCAGCGCCATACCGCTCGGCATACCCACAGGCCCGCTGCGGGCACCTGGATCGAACGCCCTGGCGTTTGTGTTCCAGTCGTTCATCGATGAACTGGCTCACGCGGCAAAGGCCGATCCGCTGGCGTTCCAGATCAAATTGCTGGGTGACAAGCCCGTCGTCGGCAACGCGCCGGCCGCCTACGGTGCTGCGCGGATGGTCGGAGTTCTGAAGGCCGTCGGCGAGATGTCCGGCTGGGCCAACCGTGGAAATTTGCCCAAAGGCGAGGGTATGGGCGTGGCCTGCTATCTCAGCCACCTCGGCTATTTTGCCGAGGTAGCCCATGTGGCGGTGGCACCGGACGGCGCGATCAAGGTGAAAAAGGTCTGGGTGGCTGCCGATGTCGGTCGTCAGATCATCAATCCACATGGCGCGCTGAATCAGGTGCAGGGCTCGGTGCTTGACGGTCTTTCCGAGGCCCTGCACCAGCAGATCACCATCGACGCCGGCCGGGTGGAGCAGAACAACTTCACCGACTACCAGCTGATGCGGATCTCCGAAGCCCCGGCGGTGGAGGTGAAGTTCGTCATCACCGACTTTTCACCCACCGGTCTCGGCGAGCCGGCCTTGCCGCCAGCCATCCCGGCCCTCACCAACGCCATCTTCGCCGCCACCGGCAAGCGCATCCGCAGCCTGCCGATCCAGACGGATATGCTGAAGGCGTAGAGCCTCATCGCGCCTCCCTTGTCGCGAAGACGACGGGGGAGGTGACGGCGAAGCCGACGGAGGGGGCGGGCTGTATCGCCGTTGGGCTGCGCCCCCTCCACCACTTCGTGGTCCCCCTCCCCCGAAGTGTGCCCTTCGGGGGAGGAACCCGAACACCTGTGAAAAAGCTACTGATCGCCAACCGGGGCGAGATTGCCGTGCGGATCGCGCGGACTGCCGCCGAGATGGGTATCGCGACGGTCGCGGTGTTTTCAGAAGATGATGCGACCTCCCTGCATACCCGCAAAACCGACACAGCGGTTGAGCTGAAGGGCTCTGGCCCGGCGGCCTATCTTGATATCGAACAGGTGGTGGCTGCGGCCTTGGCTGAGGGTGCCGACGCGGTGCACCCCGGCTACGGGTTCCTCAGCGAGAACGCCGCCTTCGCGCGGGCTTGCGCGGCAGCGGGTCTGACGTTCGTCGGGCCGACGCCTGAGACCCTTGAACTCTTCGGTGACAAGGGCCGGGCGCGGACGCTGGCCCAACAGTGTGATGTGCCGGTGCTGGCCGGAACTGATGGGCCGACATCCCTCGAAGCGGCGAAAGCCTTCTTCGCGACCCATGGCCCGATGATGGTCAAGGCGGTGGCCGGGGGTGGCGGACGCGGCATGCGGCCGGTCACGGATCTGGCAGGTCTGGACGAAGCCTTCGAACGCTGCACCTCCGAGGCGCGGGCGGCGTTTGGCAATGGCGACCTTTATGTCGAAAGGTTCCTGACCCGCGCGCGACACATCGAGGTGCAGATCGTCGGCGACGGCACATCGGTCAGCCACCTCTATGACCGCGAATGCTCACTCCAGCGCCAGCGCCAGAAGGTGGTGGAGATCGCGCCAGCCGATACCGTGCCGATGGCGATCCGGGAACGCCTGTTCGCGTACGCCGTCGCGCTGGGTCAGGCCGCCAGCTATCGAAGCCTGGGGACGATGGAGTTCCTTGTCGATGGTGACGACGTCGTCTTTATCGAGGGCAACGCGCGGCTTCAGGTCGAGCATACCGTTACAGAGCAAATTCTGGGGCTGGATCTAGTGAGCTTGCAGCTACAGGTCGCGGCGGGTGCGACGTTGAAGGAGCTCGACCTCGAACAGGCCCGTGTCCCCTCGCCGCGCGGTCATTCGGTCCAGGTCCGTGTTAATCTCGAGACCATGGGCATCGATGGCTCGGCCAAGCCCGCCGGCGGCGTGCTCAGTGCGTTCGATACGCCCTCGGGACCGGGCGTGCGTGTCGATGGGTTCGGCTACGCGGGTTATCGAACCAGCGCGCGGTTTGACAGCCTGCTGGCCAAACTGATCGTTCACGCGGGGTCTGGCGGGTTGGGCGTCGCAGTCGCAAAAGCTTACCGCGCCCTGTCGGAATTTCGTATCGAGGGTTCGGCCACGAACATTGCGTTCCTGCAGACGCTGCTCAAGCACACAGCGGTGGCCCGTGGCGACGTCCATACGCGTTTCATCGAGGAGCACATGAGCGAACTTGCGGTCGCGCCGGAGGCGCACCGCAGGCTCTATTTCGAAGGGGTCCCGGGGTCAGGCACCAAGGCTTCGCCAAAACGCGCTGGCTACCAGGTCGATGCAGTCGATCCCCTCGCGATCCTGGCGCTGGGCAAGCAACAATCCGAGGTCACGGTCGAGGATGTGGCTCCGGAGGGACCGGAGGGAACCCGACCCCTGTGCGCGCCCTTGCAGGGCACCGTGATCAGCGTGTCAGTCGCGACCGGTGACACGGTGCGTGCCGGTCAGGCGCTGATGATCATGGAAGCCATGAAGATGGAGCACGTGATCGCCGCCGACGTCTCGGGCGTGATCCGGCAGATCACCGTAGAGGCCGGTGACACGGTCTTCGAAGATCACCCTCTGGCCTACATCGAGGAAGCTGAAATCGCCGGTGCCAGCGCGGTAGTCGCTGAAGATATCGATCTTGATTTCATCCGGCCCGACCTGGCCGAGGTGCTGGACCGCCATCGCCGCACTCTGGACGAGGCCCGGCCCGAGGCGGTGGCCCGGCGTCGCAAGACCAGACAACGCACGGC
>JANORH010000108.1:0-5750 GCA_031415215.1 Alphaproteobacteria bacterium
GATGACCGATGCGCTGGAGGGTGTCGGGGCCTGGAAGGGCATCGCGCGCTTCCTGCGCGAACGGCGCGACTTCGTAGACCGGGCGTTGGGCGAGATTGCCGACCGGGGGGCGATGTCGGCGTCAGAGCTGGAGATCGGCACCAAGGGGGCTGGCGGCTGGTGGGGCTGGAGCGAGGGCAAGCGCGCGGTCGAGGGGCTGTTCTGGACCGGCGAACTGACCACCGCCACGCGGCGCGGGACGTTTGAACGGGTCTATGACCTGCCACGTCGGGTGCTGCCCAAAGCGATTGTCGAGACACCTACCCCGCCCCGCGACGCGGCCCAGCGCCAGATCCTGATGATCGCGGCGCGCGCCATGGGCGTGGCGACGCTGCGCGACCTGCGCGACTATTTCCGGATGGGGGTGGAGGACACCCGGGTCCGCGTCGGTGAACTGGTCGAGGCGGGGGCGTTGCAGCCGGTGACGGTGCAGGGCTGGCGCGAACCGGCGTTTCTGGACCCCGCCGCGCGGCGGCCGCGCCGGATTGAGGCAGCGGCGCTGCTGTCACCCTTCGACAATCTGATCTGGTTCCGCGAACGCACCGAGCGGATCTTTGGCGTTCGCATCCGGCTGGAGATCTACACCCCGGCCGAGAAGCGTACCCACGGCTACTATGTGCTGCCGTTCCTGGAAGGCGACGCGATCACCGCGCGCGTGGACCTGAAGGCCGACCGCAAGGCAGGCGTGCTGGTCGTGCAGGCGTCGCATGCGGAACCTTGGGCCACTGACGCCACGCCGGTGCGGCTGGCGGTGGAGTTGCAGCGGATGGCGGGGTGGCTGGGGCTGGAGCGCGTGCGGGTGGAGCCGAAGGGGGACCTGGCCGGGGCGTTGGCGTCGGTCGCGTGAGGCTCAACCGACCAGAGCGCGCGTCACGGCGTCCGGGTCCGAGGCGATGACCCGCAGCAGCACTCGAGCGGGGCCAGTCGGCTGACGATGGCCCTGCTCATAATTGCGGATCGTCTCGACCGAGAAGCCAAATCGGCCGGCAAACTGTTCTTGCGTCAGGCCTAAACGGGTCCGCAGCTTCTTGATATCCTGCGGATCGGTTGCAGGCGCCACACGACGGGCCCGTGCAAATTCCTCGGCCGTAAATATGGGCGCGGTATCAGGATCACCGACGATCTGTGCGTCGATTTCAGCGTCGGTCACGCCGTCGAGGATGGACAGATCGAGCCTGGATAGATCGATCTCAGAGCGGGTGCGTCTGACGATAGTCATGGCGTTCCTTTCGGTTGGCGAGCCTCAGGCTGATGATGCGACGAATGTCGCCACGATCCGTGTAGACACAGACCAGACAGACTCCCCGCACGGCGCCAATCGCTTTGATCCTGTCCTCGCCATAGGCCCTGCGAGCGTCGGCGACCTCCATCGTGGGACCATCGAACATGACGACAGCCGCTTCAAACGGCAGTCGTCGCTCGGTGCTGTTGCGTCGGCTCTTCGCATCGTCCCACTCGAAGATCATGGTGATAGATAGTACGACGCGACATGTCCGTCAATGACGGACTACCCCACCCCCTCGGTCACCGCGTGCAGCCGGGCATAGGCACCGCCGCGCTTCACCAGATCGCTGTGTCTGCCCTCCTCGACAATGCGGCCCTCGTCGAACACCAGGATGCGGTCGGCACCGCGGATGGTGGACAGGCGGTGGGCGATGACGATGGTGGTGCGGCCGACCATCAGTTCCTCCATCGCTGCCTGCACCTGGCGCTCGGTCTCCACGTCCAGTGAGGAGGTGGCCTCGTCCAGCACCAGGATCGGCGCGTCGGCCAGGAAGGCGCGGGCGATGGCCACCCGCTGCCGCTCACCACCCGAGAGCTTGACGCCGCGCTCACCGACCAGGGTGTCGTAACCCTTGGGCAGGCGGGCGATGAAGTCATCGGCCCGCGCGCGCTTGGCGGCCAGCGCGATCTCATCAAGGGTGGCGTCCGGGCGAGCATACTTGATGTTGTCCGACAGGGTGCGGTGGAACAGGGCCGGGTCCTGCGGCACCACAGCGATGGCGCGCCGCAGCGAGCCTTGGCTGACCTTGGACACATCCTGGCCATCAATGACGATGGCGCCACTTTCAAGATCGTAGAGACGCTGCACCAGCTTCACGAAAGTGGACTTGCCCGAGCCTGTGGGTCCGACCAGCGCTACCCGCTCGCCCGGCGCGATACGCAGGGTGAAACGGTCGTAGAGCGGCCGGTCGGCGGACTTGTAGCGGAACACCACACGGTCAAAGACGATCTCGCCGGTCTCGGAGCGGAAGACCGGGGCGTGCGGCGCATCGGCCACCTGCGGATCGGTGATCGCAAACCGGGCCACGTCCTCGCTGTCGTCGAGGCCGCGTTGCGCCATGCGGATGTTCTCGCCGATATTGCGCAGATAGCTGGTCATCAACATGAACGAGGTGATCGCAAACGCGATGTCGCCGGTGGTCGCCAGGCCCTTTTGCCACTGCATCAGCAAAAGGCCGGTGAGCCCAGCCTGCAGGCCCACCAGGATCAGGTTGTGGAAAAGCCACAGGTCGGTGAACCTGTTCCAGGTCTTGATGGTGATGGTGCGCCACATCTCGGTAACGCCGGCGATGCGGGCGTCCTCACGGGCCTCGGCACCGAAGGATTTTACCGTGGCGTTGGACGAAATGCTGTCGGCGATCGCCCCGCCGATGCGCGAGTCCATCGCCACGGATTTCAGGTTGGAAGGCCGGGCGTAAAGCGCGGTCAGGAAGATGTTGGAGGCGATGTAGATCACCACCACCACCAGGGCGAACAGGCCCACCACCGGCCAGCGCATGGCCATCATCCCGCACAGGCCGAACAGCACGATGATCGCCGGGCCGAACCAGATCAGTACGGCGTCGGTGACCACATCATAGCCCCACATGGCGCGGCTCAAGCGGCGCACGGTGGCCCCGGCGAAGCTGTCGGCATGCCAGTCGGCCGAGAAACCCTGAACCTTCCTGAAGGCCTCGTCGGTCATATGCTTCATGTTGTTGGCCGACATGGGGATCAGGAACCGCATGGAGGTGTTGCGGATCACCGAGAAGGCCAGATAGACGCCCACGAACACCGCCCAGGCGCGCCATGCCGGGTCGGGGTTTGCCGGGCCATCGGTCACAGCGTCGACCAACCTGCCTGCCGCCCAGGGCAGGGCCAGGTCGAAACCGATGGCGATCAGCGTGAGCACCACGGTGCCGGTGAGCAGCCAGGGCGTGCGGAGCCAGAACCGGGAAATGAACCCCAGCACCTGCTTGTTGGACAGGACTCGTTGTTTGGTGTCGTCCTCGTCTTCGTAATGGTCGGTCATCGGAGCGGTCTCAAAGGCTGGCGATGGACCGACGCCCCTTCAGCGGGAGCGCGCAGGTCCAGCGCGGGAGAAAATGGAGAGTGGCGGGGCGTCGGAGCGGTAGGGCTCGGAGGACCTCGGGCGCGCGGGATCGCTTCGGCAGGCGGCCCTTGCAGGCCGGTCAGCGAAGCGGTTGGGTCGACCTAACAGTGCGGCGGCGGCCCGAGACGCGTGCAGGGAAACGTCGTTGCGACAACTGTCATTCTGACGGACCTCCCTGCCCAAGCCTCGAAGTGTCAGAGGCTAGGCGGGGTTTCGAGGGCGGTCAAGGAACCCGGTTCGCCGATCCTGATCCGGACCGATGGCGCGGCATTTCAGCAACACACGCAGGTCTGCTAAGGCCCTGCACATGACGCCTTCCGCCCGCCTCCCCGACGCCGCGCTGACGAACTGGGTGGATCGGTATGCGCCTCTGGCTTTGCGGCCATGGCTGAAGCTGGGGCGGTTTGATCGGCCGGTGGGGATCTGGTTGTTGATGCTGCCGGGATGGCAGGGGATTGCGCTGGCGGGGGCAATGGTCGGCAAGCTGCCGGATGTGCGGTTGCTGGGGCTGGTGTTTGTTGGCGCGGCGCTGATGCGGGCGGCGGGGTGCGCCTATAACGACATCGTCGACCGCGACATCGATGCCAGGGTGGCGCGGACGGCGGGGCGACCGATCCCGTCGGGGCAGATCTCTGTGAAACAGGCGTGGGGGTTCGTGGTCGCCTGTTGCGCAGCCGCATTCCTGATCCTGATCAGCTTGCCGCCATTGGCCATAGGGTTGGGGGTTGGATCGCTGGCGCTGGTGGCGGCCTATCCGTTCATGAAGCGGATCACCTGGTGGCCGCAGGCGTGGCTGGGGCTGACGTTCAACTGGGGGGTGCTGCTGGGGTTCGCAGGAGCTAGCGGGCAGTTGAGCCTGCCGGCCCTGTTGCTGTACGCGTCCGGCGTCTTCTGGACCCTGGGATATGACACGATCTATGCGATCCAGGACATCGAAGACGATGCGCTGGCCGGCGTGAAATCGTCGGCGCGGCGGCTGGGGGCCAAGGCACCTCGTGCGGTAGCGACGTTCTATCTCGGCGCGCTGGCTTTGGCGCTGGCGGCCAGTGTGACGGCGAGACTGGGGCCGGGCTTTTCGGTCGGGTTGCTGGGGTTGGCGATCCACCTGGGGCTGCAGGCACGCCGCGTGCGGGTAGATGACGGCGCGCTGGCGCTGAGGCTGTTCAAGTCCAACACCGGGGCCGGTCTGATCCTGTTTGCAGCCATTGTCGCGGGCGGCTGGGTTCCGGGTGGCTGACGGCGCGGGGCAGACGGGTTACAGTGGCCTCATGACCGCCGCCGCCCGCGTTGCTCCCAAGGACTATTTCTCCCCCGAAGAGTGGGCGCCGCTGGCGCGCAAGTCGGCCTGGAAGGGCCCGGCGTTGCTGGCCCACGCCTGGCTGGTGATCCTGGCGGCGGCCGCGATGGCCATGGTGTTTCCGATCACCATCCCGCTGGCCGTGATGATCATCGGGGCCCGGCAGCTTGGGCTGGCGATACTCATGCACGATGCGGCTCATGGCGCACTGCACCCGGACCTGAAGACCAACGACTGGCTGGGCGAGCATCTGACGCCGGGCGGGCTGGTGGCCTATCGCACCTATCATCTGGGGCATCACAAGTTTGCCCAGCAGGGCGAGGACCCGGACCTGGGGCTGTCGGCACCGTTCCCGATCACACCGCTTTCGTTGCGGCGCAAGATCCTGCGCGACCTGACCGGCCAGACCCATTTCAAGCAGCGCTGGGCACCGTTGTTCCGGCGCATTGCCGAGCGTTCGCCGGATCAGTCGGCGTTGGGCATCCTCAGCCGCTTCGTTCGCAGCCGGCCGCGCTTCTTCATTGGCGCGTCGGTGACCATCGCGGTGACCGCGCCGTTCGGGTTCTGGTGGGCGTGGTTTGTGCTGTGGTGGCTGCCGTCAGCGACCTGGCTGCCGCTGGTGACGCGGCTGCGGAACATTGCCGAGCATGCGTGTATCGCCAGGGACGAGCCGGATCCCCTGCGCCACGCCCGCACCACGCGGGCCAGCCTGATCGAGCGGATTTTCCTGGCACCGTATTATGTGAACTATCATTGCGAGCATCACATGTTCATGCATGTGCCCTGCTACAACCTGCCCCGCACGCATCGGCTGTTGCGCGCCAACGGCGTGATGCCCGCCATGCTGACGGCACCCAGCTATCGCGACGTGTTGCGGCAGGCGTCCAGCAGGGTCGCGACGGCGGATCGCCGGGCGCAAGCCGGGCGAATCGGCGCTGGCGATTGTCGGCAAGTTCATCCGAACCCGCCCACGCTTTTTCATCGGTGCAGCGGTGACCATCGCAGCGACCGCGCCGTTCGGATTCTGGTGGGCCTGGT
>JANORH010000109.1:0-2603 GCA_031415215.1 Alphaproteobacteria bacterium
CGGCGTGTGGGGCCGGACGCCGTGCTGGCGCGGGCAAGTCTGGTGGCGGCCTGTATCGGCGGTGTCCTCGTGCTGGCCGCCCTTACCGGCATCGGCGGAGGATGGACCGTGCTGCCGCTGATCTTCCTGCTGTTGTGCAGCTTCGGGTTCATGCAGGGCAACACCATGGCTGGTGCGCTCAACGTCGACCCGACGCGCGCGGGCTCGATATCGGCTGCCATGGGGGCCCTTTCGTTTGCCACGGGTGCCCTGGCGTCCAGCCTCGCTGCCCTGTTTCACGACGGCACGGCGCGCCCGATGGCGCTGGTCATGCTGGCCGCGCTGGTCGGCTCGGCGATGGCTCTGCGGTTCCTGGCCCTGCCCAGACCGGCTCAGGCCTGAGGGTCAACCCCGCGCGCGGCCCAGGCCAGCACTGCCCAGCCGATCAGGAACATCAGGCCGCCGATCGGTGTGATCGCCCCCAACCATCGTGGCGCGCCCATCGCCATGGCGTAGAGACTGCCCGAGAAAATCACCACGCCGCCCAGGAAAAATGCCGGCGCATGCCGCGCCCGGCTGGCCCCGACCTGCATGAACGTCGCACACCCAAACGTCGCCATCGTGTGGATGAAGCCATAGGTCGACCCGGTCCGCAGCCACTCCTGCGCCTTGGGATCACTGACCCCATGGGCCGCAAACGCGCCGACCGCCACGGCGACAAAGCCGCTGATCGCGGCCAACGTCATCCAGTTGCGCCGCGTCCACAACCCCATGCCTATCCCCAGACCTGCGGCCTGCGCGCGGCCCACGGGGCCTCCTTCTCCAGCTGCCCGGCCAGTCGGAACAGCGTCGCCTCGTCGGCGTACTTGGCGGTGAACATCATCCCGATCGGCAGGCCCTTGGCGTCCATCTCCAATGGCAGGCTCAGCGACGGCTGGCCCGAAAAGTTGAACGGCGGCGTGAACGGAAAGGCCCGCCCCTGACGCTTGTTCACCTCGCGCGGCTCCAGGTTCACCGGGTCGATATGCCCGATCTCCGGCACCGGCGTGCCCAGCACGGGCGACAGATAGACATCGATATCGGCAAACGCCGCCAGCGTGGCCCGGTTCAGCATTCGCATATCCTGCAGCGAGCGCAGGGCATCGGCTCCGCTGACCTTGCGGCCCGATTTCAGCGAGGCCCAGGTCAGGGGCTCCAGCTCGTCGGGCTCCGGCTCACGGCCGATCTCGTCGATCAGTCGCGCCATGCCCGCCGCAAAGTTGGCCGCACCCGCCGGACCGCGCGCCGCGTACAGCGCCCGATAGTCGATGCCCAGCCCACGCTCGAATACGTCGTGACCCAGCCTGCGCAGCAGGTCCGCCGTGCGCTCCAGCGCCGCCTGGATTTCAGGGTCGATGGGGCGGCCGTTTGCGGTTTCCGACGACCAGGCGATCCGCAGCTTGCCCGGGCTTTTGCTCACGTCGTCCAGATACAACCCCGACTTCGGCGGCGCCGCATAGGGTGAGAACGGCTCCGGGTATCCGGTGGCGTCCAGCATGGCCGCACTGTCGCGCACCGTGCGCGTCACCACGTGATCCACCACCAGGCCATAGGTATAGTCGTACCCGTCCGGCAGGTTGGGGTTCCTGTCGCGCGTGACCTTCAGGCCCACCAGCCCGCAGCACGCCGCCGGAATGCGGATCGAACCCAGCCCGTCCGAGGCATGGCCCATCGGCACGATGCCCGCCGCCACCGCTGACGCAGACCCGCCCGATGACCCGCCGGCGATATGCCCCGGATTCCACGGGTTGCGACACGGCCCCAGGTGCGCGCTCTCGGTCGTGCCGGTGATGCCGTATTCCGGTGTATTGGTCTTGCCGATGGGGATCACGCCGGCGTCACGGTATCGCGCCGTCAGCCCGCCGTCCTCGGTGTCTACCACACCCCTCGCAAACCGGCTGCCAGACGTGCGGGGCCAGCCCGCCACCGGCATGGCCAGGTCCTTGATCAGGAACGGCACACCCCGGAACGGCCCGTCGGGCAGGGTGCCTTTGGCCCGGGATCGCGCATCATCAAACCCATTGTAAACCACCGCGTTCAGCGCCGGATTGTGCCGCTCGACGCGGGCGATGGCGGCCTCGACCAGCTCGCCCGGCGTCACCTGTTTGGTCGCCACCAGCTGCGCCAGCCCCAGGCCGTCAAAGTCGGAATAGTTGTCCATCAGCGCGCTCCAGCAGACAGGAAGGCCAGTTTCTCAATGGGTGCCAGATCGCGCACCTGTTTCTTCAGCGCCCCGAACGCGCCCTCGGCCGCATCCAGCGCGCCGTCGATGTCGGCCTCGGTCATCGCCGCGCACAGGAACATGTTGTGCCACGGATGCACATAGACACCCCGCGCCAGCATCTCGGAGGCGAAACAGAACCCTTTGCGCAGCTCGACGTCGTCGTCGAACAGGAATAGCGGCATGGTGCCGGGCCCTGTCTGGCGGAAGCCAAACCCCGCCGCCGCTGCGCGCTCGCTCAGGCCCGCGCGCAGCCGCTGCCCCAGTCCCGTGATCTTCTCCAGATAGTCCGTCTCGCGGATCAGCCTCAGCGTCTCCAGCCCTGCGGCCATCGGTGCCGCCTGATACCAGAACGACCCCGTCA
>JANORH010000110.1:0-3074 GCA_031415215.1 Alphaproteobacteria bacterium
GTCGGGGCCGCCTGGCACCTGAAGGACAAGGCGCCGGACCGCAGCTTCGCCATCCTGGTGGGGCGGGACGCCATCGGCGGCACCTGGGACCTGTTCCGCTATCCCGGCATCCGCTCCGACAGCGACATGTACACGCTTGGCTATGCCTTCAAACCCTGGACCGAGGCCAAAGCCATCGCCGACGGACCCTCGATCCTGAAGTACGTTCGCGAGACCGCCCGGGAGAACGACATCGAGAAGGCCATTCGCTTCGGTCACAAGATCAAGCGGGTGGGCTGGTCCACCGACGATACCCGTTGGACCGTCGAGGCCGAGGTGGCTGGCGAACTCGTCCGCTACACCTGCAACTTCCTGTTCCTCTGCGGCGGCTACTATTCCTACGACGGCGGTTACACGCCGGACTTCCCGGGGGTGGCGGACTTCAAGGGGCGGTTGGTCCACCCGCAGCAGTGGCCCGCCGACCTGGACCATGCTGGCAAATCCGTGGTGGTGATCGGGTCCGGCGCCACCGCCGTCACCCTGGTGCCGGAGATGGCCAGGACAGCGTCCCACGTCACCATGTTACAGCGCTCGCCGACCTATGTCGTCTCGCGGCCGGCTGAAGACAAGATGGCAAACACGCTGCGCAAGTGGTTGCCCGCCATGCTGGCCTACAACATCGTGCGCGCCCGCAACGTGTTGGGCGGCATGTATTTCTTCAATCTGGCGCGCAGGAAGCCCGATCAGGTCAAGGCCGGCATCATCAAGATGGTGCAGGACGAACTAGGCCCGGACTACGACGTCGCCACCCACTTCACGCCGACCTACAACCCGTGGGATCAGCGCCTTTGCCTGGTGCCGGACGCCGACATGTTCCGCCAGATCAAGGCCGGACGCGCCAGCGTCGTCACCGATCAGATCGGTACCTTCACAGCAACCGGCATCCGCCTGAAGTCCGGCCACGAACTCCAGGCCGACATCATCGTCTCGGCCACAGGTCTGGTCCTGGAAGTCTGGAATGGCATCGCGGTTGCGGTCGACAGCACCCGAATAGATCCGGGTCAGACCCTCGGCTACAAGGGCATGATGTACGACGGAGTGCCGAACCTGGCCTCGACCTTCGGCTACACCAATGCCTCGTGGACCCTGAAGTGCGACCTGACGTGCGAGTTCGTCTGCAGGGTGCTCAACCATATGAAAAAGACCGGGCGGCGCCAGGTGATGCCGGTGAATGATGCGGGTGAGGTCGCCTCCGCACCCTGGCTCGATTTTTCGTCCGGCTACGTTCAGCGCGCGATGGAAAAGTGGCCCAAGCAAGGGACCAGGGTGCCCTGGAAGTTGGACCAGAACTACGCCAAGGATTTGATGAATCTGCGTTACGCCCGGCTGAACGACGGCGTCCTGAGGTTCTCCAGCCCCACCCCGCAGCCCCGTCAGATCGCAGCCTGAATGGAGCCGACGTGGTCTGGCAGGTAGGCAAAGGCCGTCGAATGCGCCTCACCCAGGGGCAGAAAATCACCCTGGGCATCGCGGCGAGCATGGCTTTCGCCTTGCCGGCCTATGTGTTCGGCGGGGCCTATTTGAAGGACCGTACCGAAGCGCTGGCGCTGGCGAGGGAATGGCGCATCGAGGGTCCACCGTGCCCGACCCTCACCCGCGAACAGTTCGAGGCCAGGGGGCTCAAGGCGCGAAAGGGCCTGGAGTATGCCGGCGTTACCGTCTCGCGCCAGTTCGGCCACGTGACCTGTTCGCAGCTCCGCTATGGCGAAGGCTGGGGTTTGACCAGCTACGTGGTCTGTCAGTTTACCAGTCCCAACGCCCTGCGCGTCGAGACCGCGAAGGGGACATGGTACTTTGCGACGGGCATGGGGCAGCCGGCGACGATCTCGACGCCACACGGCCGGGCCCGCTGCGTTATGGCTTCGAAGTTCACGCTGAACCCTGGATAGCGACCTTGACGAAGCGTGAGCCTACCGCATGCGTAAATGGTCGTGGTAGGTCTGCGGCAACAACTGAATTGAAGGAAGGAAACCCCACATGAAATTCTACACCTCGATCGGCCCCAATCCGCGGGTCGTGAATATGTTCATGGCCGAAAAGGGCATCACGCTCGATTCGGTGACAATCGATCTGCGCGCCGGCGAAAACCGCCAGGAGGCATTTCTCAAGGTGAACCCATCCGGCCAGACGCCGTCGCTCGAACTGGACAATGGTGCGAACCTCAACGAAATCACCGCCATCTGCGAGTATCTGGAAGAAAAGAATCCTAGCCCCGCGCTGATCGGCACGACGGCCGAAGAGCGTGCGATGACGCGGATGTGGGCGCGCCGCGTCGACCTGAAGGTCAACGAGCCGCTGGCCAACGGGTTCCGCTATGGTGAAGGTCTGCCGATGTTCGAAAGCCGCATGCGCTGCCTGCCCGATGCATCACCTGGCCTGAAGGCCATCGCTCAGGACGGCGTCCAGTGGTTCGAAAACAACTTCCAGGGCCCGTGGATCGCCGGCGACCGTTTCACTCTGGCCGACATCCTGTTGTTCGCGTTCCTGGACTTCGGGGGCATGGTCGGCCAGCCGCTGGATCCGAAGTTCACCAAAATCAACGAATGGTTCGGCCGGGTGAAGGCGCGTCCCAGCGCGGCAGCATCGGCCTAGAGATCTTGCCTTCCCCGTAAACGGGGAAGGCAAGTCGCGGCCTACCCCACCTTGCGGTCGCGGCCCTCCCAATAGGGCTTTCGAAGTTCGCGACGCAGCACCTTGCCGGACGGATTGCGGGGCAGGGCGTCGATGAAGTCCACGGACTTCGGTGCCTTGAACCCTGCGATCCGCGTCCGCGCCCAGGCGATGATATCGGCTGCCGAGGGTTGCGCGCCCGGTGCGACCACGACGATGGCCTTGACCGCCTCGCCCCAGCGTTCGTCCGGCACGCCGATCACGGCGGCGTCGGCGACACCGGGACAGCCCAGGATCGCGTTCTCCACCTCGGCCGGATAGACGTTCTCGCCGCCGGAGACGATCATGTCCTTGACCCGATCGTGGACGAAGAAATAGCCGTCCGCATTCCGATAGCCAGCGTCGCCGGTCCGCAGCCAGCCGTC
>JANORH010000111.1:0-10254 GCA_031415215.1 Alphaproteobacteria bacterium
GTCGAGGCCTCCCAGCTGGAGCTTGAACACGCCCGCTTCGGCCTCAATGATCACCTGGAGAAGCTGATCGAAATGGTCGCAATGCGGGCGGAGGAAAAGGGCCTCAGCCTGACCTGGAGCATTGATCCGGACGTTCAGACCGAACTGGTGGGCGACCCGGCACGATTGCGGCAGGTCCTGCTGAATCTGGTCGGCAACGCCATCAAGTTCACCGAGGCGGGGTCTGTCTCGCTGCGCGTTGAGCGCGACGATGGCTACCGCGGGGTCGTCCCGCTGCGCTTCATCGTCACCGATACCGGGATCGGAATTCCCGGCGGGAAACTGGGCCGGGTGTTTGAACGGTTCACCCAGGCCGATACCTCCACCACCCGCCGGTTTGGCGGCAGCGGTCTGGGGTTGACGATCTCCAAACGCCTGGTCGAGCTGATGGGGGGGCGTATCTGGGCCGAGAGCGAGGTTGGAACCGGCAGCACCTTTTCATTCACGGTGCCGTTCGAGCCCAGCTCGGCCCTGGCACGCTACGAGATCAATCCGGCGTTGCAACATGCCGACACCGATGTGGTGCCGATGCGCATACTGCTGGTCGAGGATTCACCCGACAACTGCACGATCACCATCGCCTTCCTGTCCAGCACGCCGCATCGCATCGACATTGCCGAGAATGGCGCGATTGCCTGCGAGATGTTCCAGACCGGCGTCTATGACCTCGTGCTGATGGATCGGCAGATGCCGGTCATGGACGGCCTGACGGCGACGCGGTCGATCCGCGCCTGGGAAATGTCGTCGCATCGGCTGCCGGTTCCGATCATTGCGCTGACCGCGGCGGCCCTGAAGGGGGATCGGGAGGCCTGCCTTGCAGCAGGTTGCTCGGCCTTCCTGACCAAACCCGTCAAGGAAGCAGTATTGCTGGCAGCGATCCGTGCCTACGCCACCCTCGCCGATGGACCTGCCCGGCAGATACCGGGTCCATCAGCTGTGCCGATCAACGATCACTCCGACCTTGTTCCCATGTACCTGCATAACTGCCGCGACAATGCAGCGGCGATGTCAGCTGCGCTGGATCGGTCGGAGCATGAGAGCGTGCGCCTGCTGGCCCATCGCATGAAGGGGTCGGGATCGGCCTATGGGTTCCCGATGATCACGGAACTTGCGGCGGCGGTCGAAGGTGCGGCCGGGACCGCCGACCGTCTCGCGACGCGTGAGGCTATTGATGAACTGTCGCGGTACATCGCAGGACTTGGCGAAGTGGCGAGTTCAGACATCGAGTAGGGTGCACTCCGTGAGCGGTCTGACGGTATCGCCGCCCTTAAACAACGATGCGTGAATCCGGTAGCCCGTTGGGTGATGACGAGCAATTTTGGGCGTGATGCGTCCCAACCGCCTGTAATCACGCCCGATTGAGCGGTGCGCGCAGGGTTACCGTCAGCCCGCTAGCCGTACTCTCCTGTGCCAGGGTGGCTTGCAGGCTGTGAGTCATCGCCTCGATGATGCGGCGGCCAAATCCCGTGCCCTTGGCCTCAGAGATGCCGTCCCAGCCCACGCCGTCATCGGCAACGACCAGGATGAAGGTATCGGCTTCCCTCGCCAGCTTTACGTGAATACGGCCCGGCTCGCGGTCGACGAAGGCGTATTTGGCCGCGTTGGTGATCAACTCGGTGACGATCACGCCGATGGAGACGGTCTGGTCCGGCGACACCGTCAGCGGCTCGGTTTCAAGGGACAAGGTCGGGCCCCAGCCATCGGGCCGCAGCGTATCGCCCGACTGGTCGATCAGCCCTTCGAGGTAGGCCGCGAGGTCGACCGAGGTCACATCGTCGGAGGTGTACAGCCGCTTGTGCACCTGGGCCACCGCCTCGATCCGGCGTTGGGTTTCATAGAGGGCGGCTTTGCATTCGCCACTGCCGTTGGCGCGCGCCTGCAGACCCACAAAACTGGAGAGTAGCTGAAGGCTGTTGCCGATCCGGTGATCGACTTCTCGCAACAGGTGTTCGGCACGGTCACGCGCCTGTCGGACCTGGTCCTCGGCCGCATCATGCGCTTTGCGCAGTCGCACCGTCTCCAGCGCCTGCTTGATCGCCGCCTCCAGCAGGGCCACAAATGTCCCGGAGGCGTCCTTGATCACATAGTCAGCGGCCCCGGCCTTGAGCGCCGCCACCGCCAGAGCACCGTCGTTGGAGCCTGTGCAAAACACCACCGGGGCGGCATTCCGGTGGCTCAATAGTTCGGGCAAAACATCCATCCCGTCGCGTACCGGCATGAACTGGTCCAACGCGATCGCATCGAACCCCCCGAACTCCAGACGTGCCAGGCCGCTCTTGGCATCAGGTGCCCAGACCACCTCCCAGCCAAGGCGTGAGAACGCCTTTTCCACCAGTCGCGCCAGACCAATGTCGTCATCAATATAGAGGATACGAACCGGAGCGGGTGCCATATCTAGGTACTCCGATCAGTAGACGGTGAGCCCATCGGTTTGGTTGTCGCGGTGTCGAAAGCGACCCCCGGATCTATGGACAGCGGATAGCCGAGGTCTGAGCAGATATCGACGAAGCGTTGCACGTGTAACGGCTTGATCATGTAGTGGCGACAGCCCAGCTCGGCACTCAGCCGCGCATCTTCCTCATCATCGCTTGAGGTCAGCATGACCACGGGAATGGCCTTGACCGTGGGGTGGGCTGAAATGCGGGCCAGCACCTCGGTCCCGGGCATGTCGGGGAGGTTGATATCCAGAACAATCAGCAGGGGCGTTTCGACGGCCGCGACTGGCGTATCCAGAAACGCCAATGCGAGCTCGCCAGTGGCGAAGTGATGGATCGGGTTGCGAAGGCCGTGCCGTCGCAGTTGCTTGACGAACAGCAGGGCGTGGCCCTCGTCGTCCTCAACCAGGACAATGCCTTTGGATCGGTTCATGCTGCGGCTTCCAGCCCTTCGGAGGTGTCGAGCCTGGCGGGAAGGCTGATGGTGAATTTTGTCCCGGTCCCCGCGATGGACTCCAGGGTGATCGTGCCGTCGAGGCGGTAGATCGCGTTTCGGACAAAGGCCAGGCCCAGGCCTTCGCCGGGCACCGTCGGATGGCCGGCGCGGCGGAACAGCTCGAACACCCGTTCGGAGTCGGCTGCGGCGATGCCGCGCCCGTTGTCGCTGATCTCATAGGTGTTTCGGTCGCCCTGGACGGAGCCCAGGATTTCGATCCGGCCGGGACGTTCGGGGTCCAGATACTTGACCGCGTTCTCGACGAGGTTGCCGAAGATCAGTTCCAGCGCCAGCCGGTCACTGACCAGATCGGGCAGGACGCCAATCGACACCACCGTGCCGGTCGCCTCGATCTGCTGGGCCTGGCAATCGACCAGATCGCTGATCAGGGCGTTCATGGCGACGGGCTCGGCCAGCACAGTACGACCCCCCTCGCGGGAGAGTTTGAGGACCGCTTCGATCAGTCGGTCCATCTTGGCGGTCGAGGTCTTGATGAAGCGAATGGCCTCGGGGATGTCCTCTTGCACCGCCAGCAGGCAGTCAGGGTCCAGCGCCGTTGGCTGGCTAGCTTTCAAATTCTGGAATTGCCTGGCGAGCAGGGCCTCGGCCCGTTCCAGTTCAGCCGTGAAACCGGTGATGTTGACCAGGGGTCCGCGAAGGTCATGCCCGACAATATAGGCATAGCGCTGGATCTCCTCGTTGACCCGGGCGATCTCCGAGGTCCTCGACTGGACGAGCGCAGCAAGTTTTGCGTTTGCTTGTAACAAGTCGAGGGTGTTCGAGCGGGTAAAACGTATAAAACCAGCGACACGATAGAATGTCACAAATCCCAGAATAATCAACAAAATCAATACAATGATGTTGATCAAATAGATTGTATCGTAGTTGTACACCAGGCGCGAAACCCGGTTGTTTTCCACCCTGATAATGGTGCTGATGTCGGTGCTGATATTGGTCATCTGCGAGAAGCCGCGATCCGAGTTCAGGATCGCGAGGGCGTCGGACCGTGATCCGGATTCCAGCTTGTCCAGCGTCGCGGCCATCTCCTGGCGTTTGGTCGCAAGCCGGGACCTGATTTTGAGGACAGTGGCGGTCTGGACCGGATCGTCGGCGACCGCAGTTTGCAGCCGGGTCATGGCAAGCGGGAGGTCGGTCAGGCCGGCCTCATATCCCCTGAGATACAGGGGGTTCTCGGTCAGCAGATAGCCCCGCTGTGACGACTCCGCGCGCCGCAGTGTCAACAGAAGGTCCGTCGCCAGGACCTTGATCGCGTCAGATTGTTTCAGCTGCTGGATTGTACGGTTGGATTGGGCACCCACAAGGAGCGAGAGGACCATGGCGACGACCAGGCTGGTCAGTACCAGGACACTGAGGCCAATTTCCCATCGGCCCTCAGACGGACGCCTGTGCGGTTCTGGCCCGACAACCGTCAAGTCAGGCGCTCGGTGGTAGCCAGCAACCGGGCGGGCATTCGGTACGGTTTAGTGGCTAGATGCATAGATTTTTTTGGCCCTTGGAAGCATGACGCACCAGACGCGGTTTGGTTGCAGTCTCTGTCTGCAGCGTTCTCGGCGATGGTCTTGCGGAACCCGCGACGCCGTCAGCGGGTTGTGACACGAAAGCCGACAGTTGACTGCGGCCTTCCACAGGGATCGCGATAATGACCGACCGTCCAGCCACCATACCCCTCCGCGAACAGGTTTACCTCACCCCGCCGCTTGAGCGGGACCTCTCGCGTGACCCGGTCGCCGATCAGTTGCGCATGGAGCAGGCGCATCGCCGCCGTGCCAACGGCAAGCTGATCCTCGGCATCGTCATCGGGGCTACCCTGGTCATCGGCACCATGATGTATGTCGCGTGGGATCGCGGCTCGTTCTCTGGGGCGGGCGCGGTGGTTGATCGCCAGATCACCGCGACCGCGACGGGGACCCAGGACGTCGCGGCCGACGCCGCCAGATCCGTCGGCAGCGCCGCGCGGGTCACCGGCGACACCGTCGACAAACAGATGTCGACTGTCGCCGAGAAGGCCGAGCGCTGATCGCGCCTGATCCTGGTGTTGTTCCCGCCAAGCGCCTTGTCCGGGCGCCCCACGTCTGGTGGGTTCCGTCGATCAGCCGGCCGTGTTGTGCACGGCTCTTACCGGAAACCTGACCGTGATGGTCCGGCTGGCGCCTTCGTCGTTGTCGACGATCAACGGGCCTTCCAACTGGCGGGCAAGCGCCTCCATCATCTGACGCGCATCGTGCGACAGGAGCGGCATCGTCGCATCGCCCTCCGGGTTCACCAGATGAATTTCCAGCAACGCGTCTTGGCCCTCGCGGGTCAGCGTAACCGTTGCGGATGGTCCCATCGAATCCGCATCGGCGTGCAGCGCTGTCGCCAGCAAAACCTCGATCACCATCAGGGCCACCGGCATGGCGTCGTCCAGGGCCAGGATCACCCCGTCGGCGTTGATCCGCGCTTCAGGTTTCGCCCGACCGGGCGCGTCGTTACCTGTGACCTGCGCGGCCAGATCCCGCAGCGTTTCATCCATGTCCACCGTGGCGCGGTGCGGGGCATCGTCAAGGGTCCGGTAGACCGCGATCATGGCCGATAGCCGTGCCCTGAGAATTTCCAGTACCGCCAGCGCGGCGGGTTCGACCGCAGAGCGCGCCGTGACATCCACAAGCGAGGCCACGACCTGCAGGCTGTTGCGCACCCGGTGATCAATCTCGCGCTTTAGTTTCAGGTTTTCTGCCAGCAGCTGGGCCCGCGTTGGCGTGGATCGTCGATCAGTTCCGGAGGCCTTCACCCGGGTGCCATTGCGGTCCGGGCCAGGCGATCAGCATCGTTTATCAGACGTTCGGCTGCGCCAAGCGCCGAGGCGCTGGTGCGTCGCTGGGTGCGCATCTCCATCATTCCGATCAAATTGGCGCGCCCTCGAGAAACCCGGCTCTTGACCGTTCCGACGGCCACGCCGGCGATCGCTGCGACTTCTTCATAGTTGAACCCACCTGCCGCGATCAGGATCAAGGCCTCGCGCTGCTCCAGCGGCAGGTGGCGAATGGCCTCCGAGACCTCTGCCAGTTCAAGCGCGGTCTCGGCATTGTCCGTGGCCTTTGCCGTCTTTTCGTAGACCGTGTCGTCAAGTTGGGTCAGGCGCGAGTTTTTCCGCCAGTTCGAATAGAGCGCGTTCCGCAAAATCCGGAATGTCCAGGCCTTGAAGTTGGCCTCCTCGATATAAGTGTTTCGTGCAGCCCAGGCCTTGAGCATGGTCTCCTGCACCAGATCGTCAGCCTCTGTGGCGTTGCGGCACAGCGACCTTGCGAACGCGCGGAGCGAAGGCAGCACCGCCACAAGGGCCGCCTTGAACTCGGTGACACGTTTTTCGCTCATCTCTTTATGAGCGACCCCAGGGACGCTCATGATCCCGTCTCCCGTTTTTCCAGCTCATTGAGCAGATCGAGCAGATGGTCGGGTAGCGGCTCGGCGACCAGGTTTTCAAACTGGTTGCGGAGTTCCTGACCAATGGCTTGCCCCTGCTTTCGACGCGCAGCAGCCTGTTGACCCCCGCGTGGTTCGACACGGTTTTTGCCGCGAGGCCTCTCTTCGTTTGTCAAATTACAGGTCCCATTGGCCGATCAGTCACGCAGAGCCGACGCACGACATCGAAATTCCTTGCGGGCTCCGGGGAACCCTACGCGCGCGGCGGCGTATGGTTCCTGACGATCTGCATGATTGATCCGATTAAACACAGGACCAGGCCCAAAGATGACAGCCCGACAGATCGCCGCCGACCTACCCTACCTTCGGCGATATGCGCGATCACTGACCGGTGAACAGACGCGCGGCGACACCTATGTGCGCGCGACACTTGAGGCCATACTGCACGGCGGCACGGAACTGGACCCGCAGCAATCGCCCCGCGTCGCGCTGTACCGCGTGTTTCATGCGATCTGGGACAGCAGCGGTGCGACCCTGGAACAGGACGTACAGGTCACGCTGAAACCTGATGTCACCCTCCAGAAGATGTCACCATCGAACCGCAAGGCCTTCCTCCTCACCACGATGGAAGGGTTCACGCTCGACGAGGCATCCGGGATTCTCGCGGTCTCGCAAGACACGGTCGTCATGGACGTTGCTGCGGCGCACGCCGAGATCGATGCCGCGCTCAAGACCCGGGTGATGATCATCGAGGACGAACCCATCATTGCGATGGATATCGAAGCCTTGGTGAGGGAGCTCGGTCATGAGGTTACGGCTGTGGCGCGCACGCGCACCGAGGCCGTTGCCATGGCCAAGTCACAGCGTCCGGGGCTGATTTTGGCTGACATCCAGTTGGCCGATGACAGCTCCGGGATCGATGCCGTCAAGGACATCCTCGCGACCTACGACGTGCCGGTTATCTTCATTACCGCGTTTCCCGAACGGTTGCTGTCCGGCGAGCGGCCCGAGCCGACCTATCTGATCACCAAGCCCTTCAAGCCTGACACCGTGAAGGCCACCATTGGCCAGGCGCTGTTCTTTCAGGCCTGAGTGGTTCCGGCGGATTTCTGGCAACCATCCGGAGGCTGGCTCGTTGTCCAGAGAGACCCGATCCCGGGCCGTCTCGAGGACAGAACCGATGAACGAAGACACCATGAAGGGTCAATGGAAACAACTGGTTGGCGAAGCCAAGCGCCAATGGGGCAAGCTGACCGATGACGATCTGTTGCGCGCAGAAGGCGATGTCGAGAAGCTCGCCGGGTCTGTGCAGGAACGCTACGGTGTGACGCGCGACGAAGCCCACGCGCAGGTCAAGACGTGGCGAGAAAAGGCCTCGCAAGCCGCCGACAAAGCAGGGATGTGAACATGACCAAGAAGCACCACACAATTCCGCTCGTCCTCGCAGCCCTGGTGATCGGCCTCGCCGGTTGCAACACCATCGGCGGCGCCGGCAAGGACGTGTCCTCAACCGGCAAAGCCGTCACCGGAGCCGCTGAAGACGTCAAAGACGAAATCAAGAACTAGACGCCGAGCGGTCACGCCGTTTCCTTCTCGCCAGAACGTCTCCCGGCCTAACGCTGGGCGGCGTTTTGGTGCCGAGAGTCTGACCAGTCGGCGTGTGAGGCGTCAGATGTGGCCGATGTAGACCCGCGCGACGGCGCTCTCGACGCCCCGGCGGCGGGGCAGGATCGCGGCCAGCGCGCTCGAGGACGAACTCGGCCTGGGCGTGGCGGTCACAGTAGGGGTAGTCGATCCGAAGCATCTAGCGGTCCTGCGCCCGCTTTCCGGTGAACAGCCGCAAAAATCAGATCGTCGGGCGACAAAATTCGATTGGCCTTGGTGGCCGTCTGTCCGGATTGCTGCCATCACCCCGGTTCGCGGCCGAGGGGCAGGGGAACGCCAAGTGAAAACCAAGACCAAGGGTCCAGACGAACGTCACATTCTGATCCTCAATTGCCCGGATCAGAAGGGCGTTGTGGCAGCCGTCTCCGGTTTCCTTGCGGACAACAACGGTTCGATCACCGAGTCCAGCCACTTCAATGACGCCCTCGCTGGCCGGTTCTATATGCGCACCGTATTTCGGCCCGATGGCGCGATGCCGACGGCGGAGGCGCTGAAGGCCGGCTTCGAGCTGATTGCCCAGCGGTTCTCCATGAACTGGTCGCTGCATCAGGCGGCAGCAAAACCCCGGGTGCTGATCGCCGTTTCGAAGTTCGGGCACTGCCTGTTTGACCTGCTGCACCGCTGGCGCGCGGGGCTGTTGCCGGCCGAAATTGTGGGCGTGGTTTCCAATCACGAGGACCTGCGTTCGTTCGTGGAATGGAGTGGCGTGCCCTTTCACTACCTCCCGGTGACGCCGACCACAAAGTCTGAACAGGAGGCCGCCTTCATGGCGCTGGTCGGAGACCAGGGTGCAGATCTGGTGGTTCTGGCCCGCTACATGCAGATCCTGTCGGCGGACATGTGCGCGCAACTGGCCGGGCGCTGCATCAACATCCACCACTCGTTCCTGCCGGGCTTCAAGGGCGCCAAGCCCTATCATCAGGCCTATGATCGCGGCGTGAAGATCATCGGCGCGACGGCCCATTATGTGACCACCGACCTGGACGAGGGTCCGATCATCGAGCAGGGCGTGCAGCGCGTCGACCATAGCCAGGGGCCTGATCAGCTGGTCGAACTGGGCCGTGATATCGAGTGCCAGGTGCTGGCTCGCGCCGTAAGCTGGCACGTCGAACACCGAATCCTGATTGAGGGCGGTAAAACCATCGTCTTCGCGTGAACGCTTGAGAGAGACACCATGAAGACCCGCGCCGCTGTTGCGTGCGAAGCGAAGAAGCCGCTGGAGATCGTGGAACTGGACCTGGAGGGTCCACGGGCCGGCGAGGTGCTGGTGCAGATCATGGCCACCGGGGTCTGCCATACCGACGCCTACACCCTGGACGGGCTGGATTCGGAGGGGATTTTTCCCTCTATCCTGGGACACGAAGGCGCCGGTGTCGTGGTCGAGGTCGGCCCGGGCGTCACCTCGGTAGCGGCGGGCGATCACGTGATCCCGCTCTACACGCCCGAATGCCGTCAGTGCAAAAGCTGCCTCTCGCGCAAGACCAACCTCTGCACGGCCATCCGCGCGACCCAGGGCAAGGGCCTGATGCCGGACGGCACCAGCCAGTTCTCGCACAAAGGCCAGACCGTCTATCACTACATGGGCTGCTCGACGTTCTCGAACTACACGGTGCTGCCCGAGATCGCGCTGGCGAAGATCCGCAAAGACGCGCCGTTCGAGACCGCCTGTTATGTCGGCTGTGGCGTGACCACGGGGGTCGGCGCGGTGGTGAACACGGCCAAGGTGGAGCCAGGAGCCAACGCCGTGGTGTTCGGCCTCGGCGGCATTGGCCTGAATGTCATCCAGGGGCTCAAGATGGTGGGCGCGTCGATGATCATCGGGGTCGACATCAATCCTGATCGCGAGGCGTGGGGCCGTCGCTTTGGCATGACCCACTTCGTGAACCCCAGGACTATTGACGGCGATGTGGTGGCCCATCTGGTAGCCTTGACCGATGGTGGTGCGGACTACACCTTCGACGCCACGGGCAATACGACCGTCATGCGTCAGGCGCTGGAGGCGTGCCATCGCGGCTGGGGCGAGAGCATCATCATTGGCGTGGCAGAAGCTGGCAAAGAGATCGCCACACGGCCGTTTCAGCTGGTCACCGGCCGGGTCTGGAAGGGCACCGCGTTCGGCGGCGCGCGCGGCCGCACCGACACGCCGAAGATTATCGACTGGTACATGGACGGCAAGATCGAGATCGATCCGATGAT
>JANORH010000112.1:0-1976 GCA_031415215.1 Alphaproteobacteria bacterium
AGAACCTGCAAGACCACCTGCAGCAACGGGCGATCTACAAGGTCCAGGGCGTCAAGACCCTGAATGAGACCTACCACTCGCTGATCGGCCTGGGGCTGATGGGTGCCCAGTATGCCCTGTTCCAACGCGGGCCCCTGACCATGGCACCGTCACAGTTGGGCCTGTTCACTACCTCCAGCCCAGACCATGAGCGGCCCAACATCCAGTTCCATATCCAGCCTCTGTCGCTGGACCGCTTCGGCGAGCCGCTGCACCGGTTCCCCGCTGTCACCGTGGCGGCCTGCAACCTGCGCCCCACCTCACGTGGCGAGATCCGCCTGCGGTCATCCGACCCCGCAGCCGCCCCGGTCATTGACCCCAACTATCTGTCCACCGAAGACGACCGCCGGGTCGCCGCCGACGCCATCCGGGTGACCCGCCGCCTGATGGCCCAGCCGGCGCTTGCGCATTACCACCCCGCCGAACACCTGCCCGGCCCCGCCATCACCGACGATGACGCAGCCCTGGCCCAAGCCGCCGGCGACATTGGCACAACCATCTTCCACCCCGTGGGAACCGCAAAGATGGGCCTGTCCAGCGACCCCATGGCCGTGGTGGACGCCCGCCTGCGCGTCATCGGCCTGCAGAGCCTGCGTGTCATCGACGCCTCGGTGATGCCCACCATTACGTCGGGCAACACCAACACCCCCACCATCATGATTGCCGAGCAGGGCGCGGGGTTTGTGTTGGCGGATGCGAAGGCGGCTTAAGTCGGACTCAAAAACGTCTCGACCAGCTCTATGGCCTCTACCAAGGTCATGCGTTGCACCTCCACCCCCGGCGGCAACCCGGCGAACAGGCGGGTGGGGGCGGCGGCGTCCAGCATGACGAACACGCCCTTGTCGTCGGCGCGGCGGATCAGGCGGCCGAAGGCCTGGGCGATCCGCGCCCGGGCGATTCCATCGTCATAGCCCTTGCCGCCAAACCGGACCCGTCGCGCCTTGTGCAGGATGTCGGGGCGGGGCCAGGGCACGCGATCAAACACCAGCAGGCGCAGGGACCGGCCCGGCACGTCCATGCCGTCACGCACCGCATCGGTGCCCAGCAGGCAGGCGTCCTCCTCCGCCCGGAAGATGTCCACCAGCGCCCCCACCTCCAGCGGGTCCACGTGCTGGGCGTAGAGGGCCAGGCCCTTGTCAGCCAGCGGCGCCGCGATCCGCTCATGCACCGCCCGGAGCCGGCGGATGGCGGTGAACAGGCCCACGCCTCCACCGCCGGCGGCCAGGAACAGTTCCCGCAGCGCCGCTGCGACCTGCCGCGCATCGTCCTTGCTGACGTCGGTGACCACCAGACAGCGGGCGTGGGCGGCGTAGTCGAAGGGCGAGGCCAGCTTCAGCGTCTTGGGTCGGTCGGGCAGGCGGGCCGCGCCGGTGCGCATCTCGGCCAAGGCGAAGGGGTCGTCCAGCGTCGGGTCCGACAGGGTGGCGGAGGTCACCAGCACGCCGTGGGCGGGCTTGATCACCGCGTTGGTCAGGGGCTCGGTGGGGTCGACCCAGTGGCGGCGGCAGGCGGCGTCGACGACACGGCCATAGAGGAAGGTCGCGTCGAACCAGTCCACGAAGTCCGGGTCGTCGTCGGCGTTCTCATCGATGGCCTGGAGCATGGAGCGCCAGGCGGGCAGCTGCATCCTCGCGCGTCGATCTAGCCCTCGCAATGCCCCTTCAATTCTCGCACGTTCCGAGCCGCCCAGGGTGGCGGCCTCGTCGTCCATCAGGGTCTCCAGCGCCCGGGCGAGCGCCAGTAGAGGGGCCTCGATGCGGGCCAGGGCGCGGGCGGCCTCGCGCGCCGTCGTGCGCACCAGGTCCAGCGCCGGGCGGGCGGCGCATTCCATGCCAACTTCGGAGGGTGCCGCCCGGGCCCGCAGCTGTTCGATCAGGGCGACCAGGAAGGCCTCGACCGGCCCCAGCGGGTTGACCTCGCCGTTGGGCGGGGCGATG
>JANORH010000113.1:0-2890 GCA_031415215.1 Alphaproteobacteria bacterium
CCGCGGGTGACCGCCCTTGGTGTCGAGCATCTCGCGCATCGCCGCGGGCTTGGCCCACATGCCCTTGCCGACCTGCGCCTGGCCGGCGAAGCCCGCGCGCAGCGCCACGTCGACGTTGCGGTCCTCGTAGGTCGTCAACCAGGTCGACGACCTCTGGTCGGCCTTCACCACCACCGGACCGGCCTCGAAGTCGGTGTGGATCTCGTCGCCGGTGCGGTCGAGGAAGCCGGTGTTGATGAACACGATGCGGTCGCGCGCGGCGTGGATGCAGGCTTTCAGGTTGGCGCTGGTGCGGCGCTCCTCGTCCATGATGCCGATCTTGACGGTGTTGCAGGCAAGGCCGAGCGCGTCCTCGACCTGATCGAACAGGCCCATGGCCAGCGCCACTTCGTCGGGGCCGTGCATCTTGGGTTTGACGACATAGACAGAACCCGCCGGGCTGTTGCGGCGGGCACCCTTCAGGTCGTGCAGGGCGGCTGTGACGGTGATCAGGGCGTCGATGGCGGTCTCATAGACCGGCTGGCCGGCCAAGGTGACCATGTCGGTCTGCATGTGGTGGCCGACGTTACGGACCAGCATCAGGCTGCGGCCCTTCAGCGTCAGGTCGGAGTTGCCCGGGGTTTGATACACGCGGTCCGGATCGAGGCGGCGGGTTTCGGTGGCACCGCCCTTGGCGAAGGTGGCCGACAGGTCGCCGCGCATCAGGCCCAGCCAGTTGCGGTAGACGCCGACCTTGTCCTCGGCGTCCACGGCGGCGACCGAGTCTTCGCAGTCCTGGATGGCAGTCAGCGCGGCCTCGACCAGAACGTCAGACACACCGGCGGGGTCGTCCTTGCCGATGTTGTGAGTGGGGTCGATCTGGATTTCGAGGTGCAGGCTGTTGTGGGTGAGCAGCACGCCGTCCGGCGATGCGGCGTCGCCGCGCCAGCCGACAAACCGGGCGGGCGACGAGAGGGTCGTCTCGCGATCACCCCTCAGACGCACTGACAAGGTGCCGTTCTTCACGGCGTAACCGACCGCGTCAGCATGCGAGCCGGAAGACAGGGGCGCAACCCGGTCCAGAAGACCCCGGGCAAACGCGATCACCTTGGCGCCACGCACCGGATCATAGCCCTTGGTACCCGTGGGCGGTTCCAGAGCGTCGGTGCCGTAGAGCGCGTCGTAGAGACTGCCCCAACGCGCGTTGGCGGCGTTGAGCGCAAAGCGGCCGTTGGAGACCGGAACCACCAGCTGCGGTCCGGCGGTTAGGGCGATCTCCGGGTCGACGTTTTCGGTGCCGATCTCGAAGGCTGCGGGTTCGGGCAGCAGGTAACCGATCCGGGTCAGGAAGGCGGTCTGTTCGGGGATCGATACTGTCTTGCCTCGCCGCTCACGCCACCATGTATCGATCTGCTGCTGCAGGTCATCGCGCAGGGCCAGCAGGGCAGCGTTCTTTGGTGTGAAGTCGGACAGGATGGCGTTCAGCGCGGCCCAGAAGGCATCGGGGGTAACGCCTGTGCCGGGAAGCAGGTCCTGCTCCACGAACGCGTGCAGGAGGTCGTCGACGGCGAGGGTGCTGCTGATTTTCATGTTGGTACCGGATAGCAGAATGGCCTGAGGCGCGAACCCCAGGCCATCCGATTTTCAGTCAATCACGCGCGGAAATCAGGCGAACTGGCCCATCGTGTTGTGGACGCCGCCGGCCTTGAGGGCGGCTTCGCCGGCGAAGTATTCCTTGTGGTCGTCGCCAACGTCGGAGCCGGACATGTTCTGGTGCTTCACGCAGGCGATGCCCTGGCGGATCTCCTGGCGTTGAACGCCCAGCACGTAGCCGAGCATGCCCTGACTGCCGAAGTATTCCTTGGCCAGGTTGTCGGTCGAGAGCGCGGCCGTGTGATAGGTCGGCAGCGTGATCAGGTGGTGGAAGATCCCCGCCCGCTTGGCGCTGTCGGCCTGGAAGGTGCGGATCTGTTCGTCAGCCTCGATGGCCAGCGGCGTGGTGTCGTAGTCCACGCTCATCAGCTTGTCGCGGGCATAGGCGGACACGTCCTTGCCGGCGGCCTTCATGGTATCGAACACCTGTTGGCGGAAACTAAGCGTCCAGTTGAAGGACGGGCTGTTGTTATAGGCCAGCTTGGCATTGGGGACCACTTCGCGGATGCGGTCGACCATGCCCGCGATCTGGGCGATGTGCGGCTTTTCCGTTTCGATCCACAGCAGGTCCGCGCCGTTCTGCAAGCTGGTGATGCTGTCGAGGACGCAGCGATCCTCGCCGGTGCCTTCGCGGAACTGGAACAGGTTGGACGGCAGGCGTTTGGGCCGCAGCAGCTTGCCACCACGATTGATGACCACGTCGCCGTTCTTCATGTCGGCGGGCGCGATCTCTTCGCAGTCGAGGAAGCCGTTATACTGGTCGCCCAGGTCGCCAGGGGTGTGGCTGACGGCGATCTGCTTGGTCAGGCCGGCACCCAGGCTGTCAGTGCGGGTGACGATGATGCCGTTGTCGACACCCATCTCGAGGAAGGCGTAGCGGCAGGCGCGGACCTTCGCCAGGAAGTCCTCATGTGGCACCGTGACCTTGCCGTCCTGGTGGCCGCACTGCTTTTCATCGGAGACCTGGTTTTCAATCTGGAGCGCGCAGGCACCCGCCTCGATCATCTTCTTGGCCAGCAGGTAGGTGGCTTCCGCGTTACCGAAGCCGGCGTCGATGTCGGCGATGATCGGAACGACGTGGGTTTCGGTAACGCGGAGGCCACCTATCTGCTGGCCAAGAAGATGATCGAGGCGGGTGCCTGCGCGCTCCAGATCGAGAACCAGGTCTCCGACGAAAAGCAGTGCGGCCACCAGGACGGCAAGGTCACGGTCCCGCACGAGGACTTCCTGGCCAAGGTCCGCGCCTGCCGCTACGCCT
>JANORH010000114.1:0-8229 GCA_031415215.1 Alphaproteobacteria bacterium
ACCAGCTGATCCGGAGGATCACCGGGAAACCGGCGGAGCTTGCGTGAGCGAGCCCCTCGAAACCACCGCAGCGTTCGACGACGAGGCGCTGGAGGCGGCTCGGGTGTTCTTTGCCCATCCGGTGAGTTTCATGATGGGCGCGGTGGCCATTGCGGGTCTGCCGCCGGCGGACCTGCCAGAGGTGGCCTTTGCCGGGCGGTCCAATGTGGGCAAGTCGTCACTGATCAATGCGGTGACCGGGCGCACCCATCTGGCGCGGGCCTCGACAGCGCCAGGGCGGACGCGGGAGATCAACTTCTTCGTCTGTGACGAGACGCTCAGGCTGGTCAATCTGCCGGGCTATGGGTTTGCCAAGGTCAGCCGTGAGGCCAAGAACAAGTTCCAGAACCTGGGGCGATCCTATCTGCGGGGACGACCCAACCTGAAACGCGCCTATCTGCTGATCGACAGCCGTCACGGCCTGAAGGACGTGGATCTGGAGGCGATGGAGGCGTTTGATCTGGCCGCCGTTTCATACCAGATCATACTCACAAAGGCTGACAAACTGAGCGCCCGCGATGTGGCGCAGGTGACGGCGGAGACGCAGCGCAAGATCGCAAAGCGTCCCGCAGCCTTTCCCCGCGCGCTGGCAACGTCGGCGGAGAAAGGTACGGGGATTGCCGAATTGCGAGCCGAGATTGTCGCGGCCTGCGCCAGCTAGATCCGGCGACCTCGGACCATACGGTCTTGAACAAGCCCATCCCCCCGGCGAACGGACCTATGAGTTCGCAGGCCTGACCGCGCGCGCTTGACCGCAACGCGGTTCGCGGGAAGGACATGGCGCATGACTGAATCCGACGCCTTTATCCTCGGCCTGCCCAAGGCCGAACTGCACCTGCACATCGAGGGCAGTCTGGAGCCTGAGCAGATGTTCGCGTTCGGGCGGCGAAATCGCATCGCGCTTCCGTTCGCGACGGTGGAGGACGTGCGGGCGGCCTATGCGTTTTCCAACCTGCAGGACTTTCTCGACATCTATTATCAGGGCGCGGGCGTGCTGATGACGGAGCAGGATTTCCACGATCTGGCGATGGCCTACTTCCGGCGGGTGGCGGCGGACGGTTGTCGGCATGTAGAGCTGTTCTTTGATCCGCAGACACACACTGACCGGGGGTTGCCGTTTCGGGTCGCCGCCGACGGGTTGTTGTCGGGTATGGCCGAGGCCGAGCGGGCGCTGGGCATAACATCGAGCCTGATCCTTTGTTTTCTGCGCCATCTGGACGAGGACGCGGCGTTTGCGACCTTGGCGGCGGCAGAGCCCTGGCTGGACCGGATTGCAGGCGTGGGACTAGATTCCTCCGAGGTCGGGCATCCGCCGTCGAGGTTTGCCCGCGTGTTCGCGGCGGCGGGACAGCGGGGCTTGAAGCGGGTGGCGCATGCGGGGGAAGAAGGCCCACCGGCCTATGTGTGGGAGGCGCTGGACCAGTTGCACGTTGACCGCATCGACCATGGCAATCGGGCGCTGGAGGATCCAGCGCTGGTCGCGCGTCTGGTGGCCACGGGTATGACGCTGACGGTGTGTCCACTATCGAACCTGAAGCTTTGTGTGGTGGACGATTTGGCTGCCCACCCGTTGAAGCGGATGCTGGATCTGGGCCTGAAGGTGACGCTAAATTCTGACGATCCGGCCTATTTCGGGGGTTATCTGGGGCGTAACTGGACGCAGACGGCGCGGGCGTTGGCGCTGTCGCGTCAGGATCTGGTCACGCTGGCCAAGAACAGTTTTACCGGCTCGTTTCTACCAGCGGCGGACGTGGCGCGGCATCTGGCGGAGATCGACGCCTATGCGGCGCGGGACTTGCCCACATAGCTGAGCGCCAGGGTAGCGACGGCGGCAGCGATCACCACCGGGATCATCGCCGTGAAAACCTGGCTGCCACTGAAGCCGACCTGGCGCAGTTCGCCGGCGATCAGCGGCCCGATGATGGCCCCCATCCGGCCAACCCCGATGGCCGCCCCCGCGCCCACCGCGCGGACATGCGCGGGATAAAGTCCGGGTGCCTGACCATAGAGCGAAAACTGTGCGCCCATGACCATGAAGCCCGCCAGCGCGGCGCAGATCAGGGTCGATGAGAGGTCCATGGCATTGGCGAACGCATAGAGGGAGGCCGCCAGCACTGCGAAGAACAGCGTCAATATCCAGCGCAGCCCGAACCGGTCGACCAGCACGCCGGCGACCAGGGCCCCGAACACACCGGAGAGGTTGAACACCAGAGCCGCCGTCGCGCCGTCGCCGGCGGTCAAGCCCTTGGCGGTCACCAGCGTCGGCAGCCAGTTCAGCAACAGGTTGAGCACAAGCACGATCAGCAGGAACGCCACCCAGATCAGCAGGGTCGCCGCCGCGCGGCCGCCCCCGAACAGCGCCGTCGCTGCGCGGCGATCCGCGCCCTCTCTGGCCTGCGGTCTGGTTTCCGGCAGCAGGAAGTAGACCACCGGGGCCAGCACCACGGGGATCAGGCCGCCGATGACGAACAGCATCCGCCAATCCAGGGCGTCTCCGCCAAGCCGCGCGACGAGGGAGACCAGAACCCCGCCAGCGGGAAGGCCGCAGAACATCAGCGTGGTTGTGGCCGTACGACGACCCGGTGCGCTGATTTCGGTGGCGACGGTCACCAGGTTGGTCATGGCCCCGCCAAACCCCAGCCCCGTGAAAAATCGAGCCAGGAACAGGCTTTGGTAGTCCTGGCAGATGGCGGTGGCGAGGGAGAAGACCCCGAAGGCGGCGACCGACACCGCCAGCAAGGGTCTGCGGCCAACCCGGTCGGCGGCCCAGCCGCCGAAGAAGGCACCCAGAAGCATACCGATCATGGCCGCAGCAGCGGCCCAGCCCTGTTGGCCGGGCGTCAGCCCCAGTTCCGCCACCAGCCGGGGTGCGGCGACGCCGAATGCCTGGATGTCATAACCTTCCAGGGCGGCGATGAAGAAGCAGATGAAAACGATCAGGCCTGCGCTGGCGTGGCCTTTGGCGGCCTCGGTCAAACCAGCCTCCCGGGCGCGCCGTCGAACTCGTAAAAATACATCATGATGCCCTCCCCGTCAGAACCTCGACCCTCATAGAGCGCCCGCGCCGGTCCGTTGTCGTCCTCGGTCAGCACCCAAGCTTGCACACAGCCGAAGCTGCGGCTCCAGACCGTTAGATCATTCAGCAGTCGCGTCGCGATGCCTTCGCGTTTGCGGGCGGGGGCGACGCCCAGATTGTCGATATAGAGTTCGGGCGGCTCGTCCGGCTGTCGATGCACAACGCCTCGGGCCTGGCCGACCACCTCTCCATTGGCGACCGCGACCACCATCAAATGAGACGGCTCGGCCAGATAGGCCGCGAGGTGACCGAGGTCGATCCGGTGATCGAAAACATCGTCCGCCACCCGGTCAAGCAGGCCCGACGTTGCGGGCGTCACGCGTATAATCTGGACATCCATGGCGCTGACCTTAGGGTCCCAGACAAGTTTGTGAAGAGCGGTGCGCCGGAGGGGCTGACCCCGTGGCGACGGCGACGGGAGATATCGGATGATGAAGTTCGCGACGGCACTTCTGGCGGCAAGTGCGCTGGCGGGTGTGGCCCAGGCGGGTACCATCAGGGTGGGACCAGGGCCGGACGCCCAGGAGCGCATCCAGACCGCTCTGCTCGACGCAAAGCCCGGCGACACTGTGCAGTTGGCGGCGGGCCGATACGAGCTCACTGACGGGCTGTCGCTGGACGTCAACAACGTGACCGTCAAGGGTGCGGGTCCGAAGGCAACAGTGTTGTCGTTCAAGGGCCAGAAGGGCGCTGGCGAGGGCCTGTTGATCACGTCAGATCAGGTGACGGTCCGCGACTTCGCCATCGAGGACAGTCGTGGCGACGGCATCAAATCCAAAGGCGCAGACGAGATCAGTTTCGTGAATGTGCGGGTGGAGTGGACCGGTGGGCCCAAGGAGACCAACGGCGCGTACGGCGTCTATCCGGTGTCTTCGACCAATGTGCTGATCGACCGGGTGGTAGTGCGTGGCGCGTCTGACGCCGGCATCTATGTGGGCCAGTCAAAGAATATCGTGGTCAAGAACAGTCGCGCCGAATTCAACGTGGCGGGGATCGAGATCGAGAACTCGATGAACGCCGATGTGTTCGACAATGTCGCCACCCGTAACACCGGCGGCATCCTGGTGTTTGACCTGCCCAACCTGCCGCAGATGGGGGGCCATTCCACTCGGCTGTTCCGCAACAAGGTGGTGGACAACGACACGCCCAACTTCGCCCCCAAGGGCAATATCGTGGCGGGTGTGCCGACCGGCACCGGCATCATGGTGATGGCCAACCGCAACGTCCATGTCTTCAACAACGACATCGCCGGCAACCAGAGCACCGCCGTGATGCTCGTCAGCTACACCCAGAAGTTCGATGACAAGACCTACAATCCCCTGCCGCGCGACATCGTGGTGCGCGACAACAAGATCGGCAAGAACGGCTGGAACCCGCAGTTCAAGGGCGGCCCGATGATCGCCCAGATGATGGGTGGGTCATTGCCGCCGGTGGTCTGGGACGGGGTCACCAGTTTCGCGGGTCTGTCGGATGTGGTGAATGTGCGTATCACCGATGGGCCGGTCCTGAACCTCAACCTGCCGGCACCGGGTCAGGTCGAGCAGGCCAAGCCCTCGGTGGCCAAGACCATCGGTGGCACGCCGGTCGCGGAGCCCGATGCGGTGGTGCTGCCGAAGCGTCAGGCCGACCTCGGGGGATGAGACGTTGGCTGGCCGCGATGGCGGCACTGATCAGTCTTGGCGCGACGCAGCCTCCGGAGGGTGTGGCGGTTGACGTGCTGATGGCCGAGACGCCGGCGCAGAAGCTGGCAGACTATCGGCTGTTTACGGACGCAGGGGCCCGGCGTCCGAATGGCGGGCTGACGCCCTATGGCCTGAACACGCCGCTGTTCAGCGACTATGCCGAGAAGTTCCGGCTGGTCTGGCTGCCGCCGGGCACGCAGGCGCAGTACACGGCCGACGGCGTGCTGGCGTTTCCGGTGGGGGCGGTGCTGGTCAAGACCTTTGCCTATCCGGCGGACCTGCGGCATCCGGACGAGAACATCCGCTATGTCGAGACCCGCCTGTTGATCCATCAGGCGGCGGGCTGGGTCGCCAGGACCTATCTATGGAATGCCGAACAGACCGAGGCGGTGCTGAAGAGGGCGGGCGCGCGGCTGGAGGTGGGGTTTGTCGATGGTCAGGGGCGAGCGCGCAGCGTCGACTACGCCGTGCCCAACCAGAACCAGTGCAAGGAATGCCACCAGCTGGACAAGGCGGTTACACCCATCGGTCCCAAGGCGCGCAATCTGAACGGCGACTTTGTCTATGTCGAGGGAGCCGAGAACCAGCTCGCGCACTGGACACGGTGGGGATTGCTCAGCGGCGCGCCTGGGCCTGCGGCCGCGCCGCGCACGGTGCGCTGGGATGACGCTGCGGCATCGGTGGATGGCCGCGCGCGAGCCTATCTCGATGCCAACTGCGCCCACTGTCACAACCCCCGCGCGGTGGCCAGCAACTCCGGCCTGTTCCTCGGGGTCGAAGAGACGCGGCCCGCTGCGCTGGGCGTCGGCAAGCAGCCGGTGGCGGCCGGGCGCGGGGCGGGAAATCTCAACGTCGGTATCGACCCCGGCCACCCGGACACGTCCATCATCGCCTACCGGATGGCGTCCAGAGAGCCCGGCGTGATGATGCCAGAGCTGGGGCGCTCGGTGATCCACGAAGAGGGTCTGGCGCTGATCCGCCAGTGGATCGCAGGGATGCCTGTCAGAAACTCTGGTTTGCCGAACCCTGCGGAAGGCCGGTAGGGGGAACGGGCGTTTCGCGACCGGAGTTCTCGCCTTGGCTGACCTGTTTGACCCGCTGACCTTCGCCCACGGCCCGGCCATGAAAAACCGGTTCATGCTGGCCCCGTTGACCAACTGGCAGAGCCATCCCGACGGGCGTCTGTCGGACGACGAGTTCAAATGGCTGACCAAGCGGGCCGAGGGCGGGTTCGGCCTGACCATGACCTGCGCGGCCCATGTGCAGGCGGTGGGTCAGGGGTTTCCCGGCCAGCTGGGGGTATTCGGCGATCAGCATCTGGAGGGCCTCAGCCGGCTGGCCGCCGCGATCAAGGGCCATGGCAGTGTCTCGTCATTGCAACTGCATCATGCGGGCAATCGCTCGCCCAAGGAGCTGGTGGGCCAGCCGGTGTGCCCGTCGGATGATCCCGAGACCGGCGCGCGCGGGCTGTCGCTTGGCGAGGTGGAGCAGCTGATCGAGGACTTCATCGCTGCCGCCGTGCGCTCGGACCAGGCGGGTTTCGAGGGCGTCGAGATTCACGGGGCGCACGGCTATATCATTGCCCAATTCCTGTCGGCAGAGCTGAACCACCGCACCGATCGTTACGGCGGCTCGGTGGAGAACCGCGCCCGCATCATCCACGAGATCATCGACGGGGTCCGCAACCGTTGCCGCCCCGACTTCCAGCTGGGCCTGCGCCTGTCGCCCGAGCGCTTCGGCCTGAAGCTGGGGGAAATTCTTGAGACGGCGCAGGCAATCCTGACCGATGGCCGCATCGACTATCTGGACATGTCGCTTTGGGACGTCGCCAAGGAACCGATGGAAGCGGAGTTCCAGGGCCGGTCGCTGATGTCGTATTTCGCGGCGCTGGATCGCGGTCAGGTGCGGCTGGGTGTGGCCGGTAAGGTCACCAGCCCAGCGGTGGCGCGCGAGATGCTGGCCCAGGGCGCTGACTTTGTATTGATCGGCCGCGCCGCGATCCTGCACCACGACTTCCCCGAGCTGTCCCGCGATCCGGCGTTCGAGCCCATTGCGCTGCCGGTCTCACGACAGCATCTGGTGAACGAGGGCCTGGGCCCGGCGTTCCTGGACTACATGGCGACCTGGAAGGGATTTGTTGAAGAGCGGGTCGCGGCGGAGGCCTAGCCGCCCAACGCTGCAGGCTTCGGCCCGCCGGTCGCCCAGTCCAGCAATTCCACCGGGTGGACCACCGGCACAGATAAGACAGGGGCCAGCTGGGTCATGCAGCCGATGTTGCCGGCGGCGACGACCGCTGCGCCAGTGCGGTTGATGTTAGCGGCCTTGCGGTCGCGAAGCCGGGTGGCCAGGTCGAATTGCAGGATGTTGTAGACGCCGGCCGATCCGCAGCAGAGGTGACCCTCGGCGACGGTGCGAACATCAAACCCGGCCTCCGTCAACAGCGCCGGGGGACCGGTCTTGATCTGCTGGCCATGCTGTAGCGAACAGGCCGCGTGATAGGCGACGGCCAGACCCGACGGGGTTGTCACCGGCGGCAATCCGATCTCGGCGATGAATTCCAGGATGTCTTTGGCGGGGACGGAGTCGCCGGCAACGCGCTGGTAGGATTTCAGCATCGTGCCGCAGCCCGCGGCTGTGGTGATGATGGCGTCAACTTTTCCGGCGCGAGCCCAGGCGGCGAGGTTGGTTTGGGCCATAGATCTGGCTTCATCGGCGCGGCCAAGGTGTTCGGAGAGTGCGCCGCAGCAGCCTTCGCCTTTTGCGAAAACCACCTCGTAGCCCGCCCGGTTGAGCAAGCGCACGGTCGCCTCGCGGGTATGTGGGGCCATCACGGGTTCTACGCAGCCCTGCAACAAGATCACGCGCCCCTTCCCCCCTGCGGGGAAGGGGTTGGGGATGGGGGTGTCGGCTCCGTGGTGCGTAAGCCTGGCACCCCCACCCCCGGCCCCGCCCCATCCACCCCCGCGGGGGGTGGCTTGCGAAGCAAGGGGGGCCGGATCGCGCGCGATCCGGTGGGGGGAGGGGAGCAGTTGAAGCATGGCGACCAATGGCTTCAGACCCAGCCTGGTGAAGAGCGGCGTCATGGGTTTGGCTACTCGCCCCAGCCCAAGCGCCAACCGCAACCTGTCCGGCCGCGTCAGCACTCCTGCCAGCACCGCGCGCAACACCCGTTCGGGCCAGGGCCGTACGTGATGCGCCTGGATATGAGCGCGGGCGTGGTCGATCAGCTGGGCGTAGTCGACGCCGGAGGGGCAGGTGGTGGTGCAGGCGAGGCACGACAGGCAGCGGTCCACGTGGGTGACCGTGGTGGCCGCGGGTGGCCCGCCATCTTCAAGCATGGCCTTGATCAGCTCAATGCGGCCGCGCGGGCTGTCGCGTTCGTCGCCCAGCAGGACATAGGTCGGGCAGGTGGCGGTGCAGAAGCCGCAATGC
>JANORH010000115.1:0-4342 GCA_031415215.1 Alphaproteobacteria bacterium
TGATCCGCGCTGCGCTCCACATTCCAGACCCGCACCTCGTCCATCTGCCCCTTGAAATCCTGATCGCCCGGATACAATCGCTTCCACACGCTGCGTCCGAGCAAGCCGTTCCCCCGGCTGCCGGTCGCGGCGAAGCTGCCCTGGTAAGCATTGCTCCCGATCCAAACGCCGTTGAGGTAAAGCTGCATGCCGCCCGGCCCCGACACCGCCGCCACATGACACCACTCATTCGTGACCAGCGCGTTGGTGGCGATCACCGTGGTCGCGTTGGACGCCCCCGGACCCCGGGCAATGGTGAAGTGAAGATTGCGTGTCCGGGCGCGGTTCTGAATGTCGAACGCACGATTGGTTTCCCCAAAGTCAAAGAACCGGGAGTGCTGGCGGAACTCCTCCCACTTCACCCACCCCTCGACCGTGGCCGCGGTGAGGTTCGTGAAAACCGCGCCGGGCAGTTCGACGTAGCTGTTCGTCCCGTCGAGTTGGAGGACGCGGTTGGCAGGAGCAGCGGGCTGGGCATGGAGCGTGGAGAGTTGAGCGAGGAAGAAAGCACCAAGCACCAAGCACCAAGCACCAGAGAAGCTCCAAGATCCAAACACCAACCGTCGCGCCAGCACGTTCACCAAACTTGGACCGCTCTTGAGGCTTGGGGCTTGGTGTTTCTCTGGAGCTTGGAGCTTGGAGCTTGGAGCTTCGTCCCGGCTGTGAGCTTTGAGCTTATTCATTTGGTCGCTTCCCGCACTTCCGTCGGCAGCGTAACCGTGAACACCGACCCTTGACCAGCCTCGCTGGTCACCGTGATGTCGCCGCCCATGAGTTGGCAGAACTTGCGGCTGATGGCCAGGCCCAGCCCGGTGCCGCCGTACTTCTTGCTCGTCGAACTGTCCGCCTGCTCGAAGGCCTGGAAGAGCTTGCCGAGTTGCTCCGGCGTCATGCCGATGCCGGTGTCGCTGACGCGAAAGAGTAGATGGGAGTTGGGAGATGGAAGCTGGGACCTGCTGCCATCTGCCATCTGCCATCTGCCAACTTCCAACCGTATCGTCCCCTTCTCCGTAAACTTGCTCGCGTTGCTCAGGAGGTTGAAGAGCGTCTGCCGCACCTTGGTCTGGTCGGCCGTCATCAGGCCCACGCCGGGGGCGCAAATCACTTCCAGCTTGTTCGCCTTCTTGCTCACCAGCGGCTGCACGGTGGCGGCGACTTCGTTCACCAGCTTGGCCACGTCGAACTCCTCGAGGAACAGCGTCATCTTGCCGGCTTCGATCTTGGAGAGGTCGAGGATGTCGTTGACCAGATGGAGCTGGTGCTTGGCGGCGGCGACGACTTTGTCGAGATCGGGCTTCAACTTGCCGGCCCCGACGTCCTCCAGTTCTTCGCTCACCATCTCGGTGTAGCCGATGATGGCGTTGAGGGGCGTGCGCAGTTCGTGGCTCATGTTCGCGAGGAAACCGCTCTTGGCTTTGTTCGCCTCGTCGGCCAGATGCCGGGCCGCTTCTGCCGTCTGCTTGGCGGCGGCCAGGTCGCGGTTCTTGATCTCAATCTCCGCCTTGGCGCTGGCGAGATTCCGATACGTTCTGGCAAAATCGCCCGCCAGGTAGAGCGAGGCGCAGGCGGCGAAGATCACCACGCCCATGTTCGACAGGGAACTCCAGACGGTGTAGCCGAGGAATTCGCGGAGGAAATCCTGGAGGAAGATCTCGCCCAGCTTTGACACCAACGGGAACAACAGAACCGCGAGGAACCCGCCGCCGATGATCCAGGCACCGCGTTTCCGGCGAACGATGGCCAGAATCACGACCCGGAACATCTCGAAGCTCGCGGAAACCAAAACCAGCACTACGGCCAGCATCGAAATGATGGCCATGAAAAAGCCCGGCCCCAGATCGCCTCGGCGGAAGACTCCCTCGATGAATCCGAGATGATTCCGGGTCAGGACCACGCCCAGCCCGCTCGCCAGGCCCAGGGCGCCGAACACCCAGAACAAACGCGGCAGCCGGTCGTAGAAAAACGAATAGAGCAACCGGAGCCCGAACAGCGAGTTCACGGTGGCGACGATCAGAGCGGGGACGACATCCGACACATTGACGGAGGTCGCGTCCATCCCCAATCGCTGGACGGTCATCCAGGCGGCCGTGGCGGCGTAGGCGGCGAAATAGAGGTTGCTGCGAATCTTGGGGAAGAACCCCCACAGCAGCAGGTGGAACACCGCGAAGGGAATGAGCAGGCCGCAGAAGAGGTAGGCCATCGCGAGGCTGCGCTTTTCGTAAACCGGCAGCAGCGAATCGGGAATCGGCAGTTGGTTCAGGACAAATTTGGCGCGGTTGCGCAGCTTGGAATCCGGGTCATCGAGCGCGGCGGTCAACGCGGAGAGAATCGGCAGGTTCGCCATCTCCAGTTCGCCCAAGCCGTCCACCGCCGCCTGCCTCATTTCCAACGGCTGTTCCGGGCGCAGCGCGTCGACCAAGGCCGCGACGAGGGCGCTCCCGTTCGTCGACGAATCCCCTTTCGTCGCGAGGTCCAGATCGGTCCGCGTCTCGCCGGCCAGGGTCAAAACCCCACTTGAGGCCAACTGTCCATCCATTACCGCCCACACGCGGACAGGTCCATTGGCGCTGCGGACGAAGAGTTGGACGACGCCTCCGGAATCCGCACGGCCCGTCTCAAGAACGCGCCCGTTCGCGGTCACGAAGATCAGAGCCTTGCCAACTGTCGAACCGCTCTCCGCGCGGCGCACGGTTCCGGCGATGAGTGCCAGCGAGTGGGCGTCTTCCGGCTGCGGCCCTGTGGCCATCGTGACGACGGCGTTGCCGATCAGCCGGCCATCGCGCCTGGCCGGACTCAGATCCCGCGCGGAGCCATCGTCGAAGCTCCAGTATCCAACCAGCCCAGGTTCCCGGCCGGTCGGGCCACGCAACATGGCCTCCCGGATTTCCGATCCGGAACGTTCCGTGCCCCAGACCCGGACGTCATCGATCTGTCCCTGAAAATGAACGGGCCGGCTTCGTGAGCTGCTGGATCGTCCGATGAAATTGTGATTCGTCCCAAGCGCCGCGAGACTGCCCGCGTAGGCGTTGGTTCCCACGAGCAGGCCGTTGAAATACAGGCGGACGCCGCCCGGACCCGTCACCACCGCGAGATGAAACCACTGATTGGCCTCCAACAAGCCAGGGACAACGATGCGATGCCGTTGCCGACTGGCGTCGGTGACCAGAAACTTCAAAGCCGGATCAGCGCCCTCATTCCCGAGATACATCTCCCGCTGGTAGCCACCGAAATCCAGAAAGTGCGAGTCCTCCTTCAGCCGCCCGATCTTGACCCAGGCTTCGACCGTGGCCTGAGTGAGATTCGCAAACAGGTTGGCTGGAAGCTCGACGTAACTGTTGGTGCCGTCGAGTTCGAGGACGCGGTTGGGCGGGGCGGCGGGTTGAGAGTGGAGAGTGGAGGGTTGAGAGAGGAGGAAAGCTCCAAGCACCAAGATCCAAACACCAGAGAAGATCCAATCTCCAAACTTCAACCGTCGCGTGGGATTGTTCGCGAAACTCGAACAGTGCTTGGTGCTTGGTGTTTGATGTTTCTCTGGAGCTTGGAACTTGGAGCTTGGAGCTTCGTCGTTCATGCCGCTAATTCCTCAACAGCTTTTCCATCTTCTCCAACAGGCGCGGCAGTTCGACCGGCTTGGTGTCGTGGTCTTTGCAGCCGACTTCCTTCGCCTTCTGCTCGTCGCCCTGCTGGCCGTCCACGGCGCTGGCGACGGAGTAGTCCTCGCGTTTGAGCCGGCGCGAGAGCATGTCCCGGTTCATTTCGTGGTCCTCGACGAGCAAGTTGTTGTCATGGCTGGTTCTGTCTGATGCTGGGCCGAGGATTGACCTCAACTCAGGCTCGCCGGGCGTTCAAGGCTGCTCGTAGAGCACCACGAGCAGAATGTCCGAGGGCGTGTAGGGCGAGGCGGAGATGCTGCCGGCCTTGAGGTCTGAGGAGTGGCCTTGCGGCGCGATGTTGCCCGTGATCTGCAAGACCCGCGCACCCGACTTCGCCAGCCAGGCGTTGACTTGTTTTTCCAGCTCGATGGCGTCGCCTTCCAGTCCCTTGAAGATTTTTATCTGTTGCATAATCGATGGCCCCGGCCGGTGAATCGGACTCAGGGGCGTGTGGTTATCTTGACTCCGGGCCGGAGCACCGGCCAAGAGTTTTTCCACTTCCGGGTTGGGCCGGGTGCATCTTGACACTGTTCTTAAAGTGAGGTGGTCACGGTTCCTCGACCGGCAAAAACAAGAACATGGCTGTCGTGTCGTCACATGAAAAAAGCATCGCCCCCAAGTCAACCCAGTCCCGCGCCCAAGCCCCGGCC
>JANORH010000116.1:0-1613 GCA_031415215.1 Alphaproteobacteria bacterium
GCCAGATCGCCGCCGATCTGAAAGCCGCGCCCGCCGCCATCGCTTGGGCCGAGCTGCCGGAGTGGCGACCCGGCTGCGGCTCGAAACACCTGGACCCGGAGATTCACGACAAGTTGCAGGCTGAGGCCGACGACAGTCCGATCCGGGCGCGGCGGATCGAGATCGCCAGCGCCGACGACATCGCCGAATTCATGTTCGACCAGGGCTTCAGCGACGGCCTGCCGCTGGTGCCGCCCACGGCAGAGCGGGTGATCCGGATGCTGGCGGGCACACCCCGCGCGCCGCAGGACATCGTGGCCATCGTGCCGCCGAACATGGCACCGGTGACCGTGGAAAAGATCGCCATCAATGCGGTGATGGCGGGCTGTAAACCCGAGTACCTGCCGGTGGTGATCGCCGCGGTCGAGGCGGTCTGCACCGACGAGTTCAACATGCACGGTGTGACCGCAACCACCATGGGTGCCTCGCCCGTACTGGTGGTCAACGGGCCGATCCGCGAACGCATCGGCATGAACATGCGGCTGGGTGCCTTCGGACCTGGCAACCGGGCCAACGCCACCATCGGGCGCGCGCTGCGCTTGGTGGTGCGCAATGTGGGCGGGGCGCAGCCGGGGGGCGTGGACCGCTCGACGCTTAGCAACCCGATGAAGTTCACCATGTGCTTTGCGGAGTGGGAGGAAGGTTCGCCCTGGCAGCCGCTGCACGTGGAGCGCGGCTTCAAGGCCGAGGACTCGGTGGTCACCGCGTTCGCCATGACCAGCGGGCCCGTCCAGATCGTGGATCAGGAGTCGCGGCTGCCCGACCAGATGGGCGGCACGCTGGGCCTGGGACTGGAGAGCATGTTCCTGTCCAAGATCCGCCGCATGCACACCGACGCTCTGCTGGTGGTCTGCCCGGAGCACCTGGCCACCCTGACCAGCGGAGGCCCCTATTCCAAGGCGCGCCTCCGCGAACGCATCCAGACGGTGACGACGCGGCCCCTGCGCGACATGATCGCCAACGAGATTTCCGGCGCCGGAATCACTCTGGCCATGGCCGCGAAGATGTCGGACGCCCAGCTCGATACGCCGGTCTCGAAATTCGCCAGCGACGCCTATATCCACATTGTGGTGGCTGGATCTGACGCCGGAAAGTTCTCGGCGGCCTTCCACGGCTGGGTGACGGGACCCATGGGCTCCGTCAGCGTTTCCAGAAAAATCGAATGCTGATAGCCTCAATCCTCAACTTGGGAGGACGTCGATGACGACCATTCTGGACCCGACCGATGAGCGGGTCCCCGTCGAGCGCCAGATCACGGCGCGGACGGGCGACATTACCGGTGTGATCGGGCTGCTGGACATCGCCAAGCCGCGCGGCAACATCCTGCTGGACGAGCTGGAAGTGCTGATGTCGGCGCGGTATCCGAAGGTCGAGGTCAGGCGCTACACCAAGCCAACCTTCACCAAGCCCTGCCCGTCGGACCTGCGCCTGAAGATCAAGGCGGAGTGCGCGGTGCTGGTGGAAGGCCTCGCCGATTGAGGATCATGCACGACGTGCAGTTTGCACGACACTGTGTGGTTTGAGATCCAGGGACTTCCGGCGGTGACCATCGCCTCCAGCGAATTTGGCCAGGC
>JANORH010000117.1:0-6661 GCA_031415215.1 Alphaproteobacteria bacterium
GAGCGCTGCCGTGGCGGGCGGCCCGGCGCGTGGATTCTCGAGGCCGATCAGGCCTATTCATGGGAGGCAACCGATGTCGCGCATCCTCTGCGCCTGGTCGCCACACTGGGCGATCGCGAACTGGCGCCGGCGCAATCTTCAGAACGCCGGGCGGCGTAGCGCCCCCTTCGTCGGCTTCGCCGCCACCTCCCCCGTCGTCTTCGCGACAAGGGAGGAACGTGGTGCGATCAGTTCCTCCCCCGTGCCAACGGGGGAGGTGGCAGCGAAGCTGACGGAGGGGGCGCTGCGGTCTGATCCGCCCTTCGCCCTGCTGGAGACAACCCGCGCAGTCCGCAGGCTGGCGGCCGTCAACCGTGCGGCGGCGAAGCTGGGCCTCTACGCCGGGCAGAAGGCCACCGATGCCATGGCTCTGGTTCCTGGTCTTAAGACCGATGAGGCCGACCCGCAGGCCGACGCCGAAGCCCTGACCGCGCTGATCGACTGGTGCGTGCGCTTCTCGCCGGCCGTGGCGGCCGATGCGCCGGGGGGGCTGTTCCTCGATATCACGGGCGTCGCACATCTCTGGGGTGATGAGGCCGGCATGATGGCGGACTTCCGTGAGCGCCTGCTGACGAGCGGCCTGCCCTTTCGCATGAGCATCGCCGACACGCCGGGTGCGGCCTGGGCGCTGGCGCACTTTGGCCGCGACCAGACCATCGCCCCGCCCGGCGAACAGGCGGCGTTGCTGAAACCCCTGCCGCCTGAAGCCCTGCGTCTCGCACCCGAGGCCGCCGCCCAGATCGGACGTCTGGGTCTGCGCCGACTGGAGCAGATCATATCCCTGCCCCGCGCGCCGCTGGCCCGGCGGTTCGGGGCCGCGACACTGGAACGGCTGGATCAGGCGCTGGGCCGCAGTGCCGAAGCCCTGCGGTTCCGCCGCCCGCCCACACCCTGGCTGGCGCGACTGGCGCTGGTTGAGCCGATCAGTACGCCCGACGACATGGCCCGGGTGACGGGGGACGTCACCGCCAAACTCTGCGCCCGGCTGGAGGCCGAAAGCCACGGAGCGCGGCGGTTCGAGATCGCCTTTCACCGGGTGGACGGCAAGGCGCTGCCGCTGACCATCGGCCTGTCGCTGGCCGGTCGCGACGCGCGGCGGATCGCGCGGCTGTTCCAGCCCAGGCTGGAGACTGTCGATCCCGGTTTCGGCATCGAATGCGTGACGCTGGCCGCCTATGACGTCGAGGCCACCTCCGGTCGTCAGGGGCGCATCGATGCGGACCTGGCGGTCACCGTGGAGGACGGCCTGGCACCGCTGATCGACCGTCTCGTGAACCGCCTGGGACCCGAGCGGGTCTGGCGCGCCGCCCCGGCGGAGAGCCATGTGCCGGAGCTCAGCGTTGGCCGCGCACCGGTGCTGGGGACGCCGCCCTCCGAGGCCGCAGCCTGGGACCGGGAGGCCCCGCGACCCGTGCGCCTGTTCCGTCGGCCCGAGCCGGTGGAGGATGTCACCGCCCTGTTACCCGACGACCCACCGCTGCAGTTTCGCTGGCGCGGCCGCCTGCACCGCGTGCGCAGGGCCGAGGGGCCCGAGCGCGTGGGCGAGGAATGGTGGAAACGCGGCATCGACGACATCTCGGTGGCCCACGTCCGCGACTACTACCGGGTGGAAGACGCCGAGGGGACCCGCTTCTGGCTGTTCCGCGCCGGCCTCTATGGCGCGTCGGACACCCCGCCGAAGTGGTGGCTGCATGGATTGTTTGGATGAGCGGGGGCTTGTCCATGACCCGCTACGCAGAACTTCAGGCGGCCAGCAATTTCTCGTTTCTGCGGGGGGCGTCGCATCCGGGAGAATTGGTGACCACCGCTGAGGCCCTGGGGCTTCAGGCCGTAGGGATTTGCGACCGCAATACCCTGGCCGGGGTGGTGCGGGCCTGGGCGCAGGCTCGCGATCTGCGCGAGGGCGGTGCCAGCATCCGCGCGCTGACCGGCTGTCGGCTGGACTTTGCCGACGGGACGCCCAGCCTGCTGGTCTATCCGTCGGACCGTGAGGCCTATGGCCGCCTGACCCGCCTGCTCACGCTGGGCCAGCGGCGGGCGAAGAAGGCGGCGTGTGAGCTTAACTGGGACGATTTCCGTGACCACGCCCAGGGTCAGCTGGTGCTGGTGGTCCCGCCGGATCGGCTGGATGATACCTTCGGTCGCGACCTGACCCGCATCGCCCACGAGTTGCCCGACGTGTGGCTGGCGGCGGCCAGGCGCTATGGGTCGCGGGATCTGAAGCGGCTGTCGCAGCTGGCGGCCTTGGCCGAGGCCGCGCGCGCGCCGATGGTGGCCACCAATGACGTGCTCTATCACGGCCCCGAACGTCGCCCGCTGCAGGACGTGCTGACCTGCATCCGCGAGGGCTGCACGATCCACGACGCCGGCCTCAGGCTTCAGGCCAACGCCGAGCGTCACCTGAAGACCGCCGCCGAGATGGCCAGACTGTTCACCAGGTTTCCCGGGGCTGTGGACCGCAGCGTCCAGATCGCCAACCGCATCGGCTTCGACCTCTCCGAACTGTCCTATGAATATCCGGACGAGCCCGTGCCGCCGGGCAAAACCGCGATCCAGCACCTGCGCGATCTCAGCTGGGCCGGGGCCCACTGGCGCTATCCGCACGGCGTGCCGGACAAGGTGACGAAACTGGTGGCCCACGAACTCGACCTGATCGAGCAGCTGAAATACCCGAACTATTTCCTCACCGTGCACGACATCGTCCGCTGGGCCCGTGAGCAGGGCATCCTCTGTCAGGGCCGGGGATCGGCGGCTAATTCCTGTGTCTGTTTCTGTCTCGGCATCACCGCGGTGGATCCGACCAAGGAGGACCAGGACCTGCTGTTCTCCCGCTTCATCTCGGCCAATCGCGGCGAGCCGCCGGACATCGACGTCGACTTCGAGCACGAGCGGCGCGAGGAGGTGATGCAGTACATCTATCGCCGCTATGGCCGCGACCGGGCCGCCATTGTGGCGACGGTGATCCACTATCGGCCGCGCATGGCGATCCGCCAGGTGGGCAAGGCACTGGGCCTGACCGACGACATCACCGCGGCCATGGCGAATACCGTCTGGGGCAGTTACGGCGAGGGCGTGCCGGATGAGCATATTCGTCAGGCGGGGCTGGACCCGGAGGCACCGGAGATCCGCCGCGCCACGGTGCTGGCTGGCGAACTGCTGGGGTTTCCGCGCCACCTGTCACAGCACGTGGGCGGCTATGTGCTGACCAAGCGACGGCTGGACGAGACGGTGCCCATCGGCAACGCGGCCATGAAGGATCGCACCTTCATCGAGTGGGACAAGGACGACATCGACGCGCTGGGGTTGATGAAGGTCGATGTGCTGGCGCTGGGTATGCTGACGGCGTTGAAAAAGAGTTTCGCGTTCCTGCCGCTGCGGCCCGACGGCTCGCGGATCACCGACATCGCCCACCTGCCGCAGGAGGACCCGGCGGTCTATGACAAGCTCTGTCAGGCCGATTCCGGGGGGGTGTTCCAGGTGGAAAGTCGGGCGCAGATGTCGATGCTGCCGCGCCTGAAGCCGCGCAGGTTCTACGACCTGGTGATCGTGGTGGCGATTGTGCGGCCGGGTCCCATTCAGGGGAACATGGTGCACCCCTATCTGAAACGCCGCGCCAATCCGGACCAGGTGGACTATCCGCACCCGGGGCCCGAACATCCGCAGGACGAACTGAAAGACATCCTGAAAAAGACCCTGGGTGTGCCGCTGTTCCAGGAGCAGGCGATGCGGGTGGCGATTGTTGCGGCCCGGTTCTCCGACGACGACGCTGACAAGCTGCGGCGCTCGATGGCCACCTTCCGCAACGTGGGCACCATCGGGCGGCACGGCGAGCTGTTCGTCGAGGGGATGGTGAACCGGGGCTATGATCCGGAGTTTGCCGAGCGGTGTTTCAAACAGATCGAGGGGTTCGGCTCCTACGGCTTCCCGGAAAGCCACGCGATCAGTTTCGCCCTGCTGGTCTATGCCTCGGCCTGGGTGAAGCGTCATCACCCGGACGCCTTCTGCGCCGCGTTGTTGAACAGCCAGCCGATGGGGTTTTACCAGTCCGCCCAACTGGTCCGCGACGCCCAGCAGCACGGCGTGGAGGTGCGACCGCCGGATGTCTCGTTCAGCTATTGGGACTGTACGCTGGAAGAGAAGGATGACCCCGGAATTCGATACCGACCGCTGCGCCTCGGGTTCCGGCAGATCAAGGGGTTCCGCGATCAGGACGCCGATCAACTGATCGCGGCGCGAGACGCCGGCGCCGGTTCCATCGAGGACTACGCCCGCCAGGGCCGCCTGTCACGCCGCGCGCTGGAGCTGCTGGCCGAGGCCGACGCGTTCCGCAGTCTGGGGTTTCCCCGCCGCGAGGCGTTGTGGGCGGTCAAGGGCCTGTCCGGCGAATGGGGGGCGGAACGTGACGCGCCGCTGCTGCTGCGCCAGAGCCTGAAGGAAACCCAGGTCGAGCTGCCGTTCATGAGCGCGCCACAGCATGTGGCCGAGGACTACCGCACCACGCGGCTGTCGCTGAAGGGCCATCCGACCGGATTTTTCCGCGAGGATCTGGCGCGAGGGGGCACGGTGCCCTGTGCGGCGCTGACGACCGCCCGCGACCGCAAGCGGCTCTCGGTGGCCGGTCTGGTGCTGGTGCGCCAGCGGCCCGGCACCGCCAAGGGCGTGGTGTTCATGACCCTGGAAGACGAAACCGGCATCGCCAACATCGTCATCTGGAAAGACGCCTTCGACGCGAACCGCAGGCTGGTGATGACCTCGTCCTTCCTGGTGGTCCACGGCCAGGTCCAGAGCGTCGACGGTGTGGTCCACGTGGTGGCCGAACGCTTCACCGACCTGTCGGGGCGGCTGGGGGAGTTGAGGCAGGATGACGGTGTCGCCCCCGACCGCCCGAAGGCTACGGACCGCATGGTGCAAAGTCGGGACTTCCACTGAGCCGGTGACACGCCAACCCATCCTCCCCCCGGACCGCACGTCTGAGGCCTTTCGCCTCGCGCCGGGATGGAGTCTTATGGTCTGCTCCGGGGCAAGGAGATGCCTGTGACCGACACCATTCAGATCCTGATCGGCACCCGCAAGGGGGCGTGGATTTACCGTAGTGATGATGCGCGCGAGACCTGGCGCGCTCAGGGGCCGCTTTTCCTGGGTCAGATCATCAACCACTTCGTGGTCGATCCGCGCGACGGCCGCACCATGCTGATGGCCGCAGCGACCGGCCATCTGGGGCCCACTATCCTGCGTTCAACAGATGGTGGTGAGACCTGGACCGAGGCCAGCCGGCCACCTGCATTCCCGAAAGGCGATCCTCACGGGCGTTCGGTGGACCATTCTTTTTGGGTTGAACCGGGCCACGCCGACGAGCCGGGCGTGTGGTGGGTCGGCACTTCCCCCCCAGCGCTGTTCCGAAGCGACGACGGTGGCGACACCTGGGAGGGCGTCACAGGCCTGAATGAACATCCCCGTCTGCTGGACTGGTTCCCACCAGAGGCCGGGACCCCGGATGGCGCCATCGTCAACCAGGTCGTTATCGATCCCCGTGACGCCCGGCACATGTATCTGGCGACCTGCTCAGCGGGCGTGCTGGAGACCGCCGACCAAGGTGCGACGTGGCGCACCCTGAACCAGAATGTCGAGACCACATTCCTGCCCCAGACCTTCCCGGACTACGGTCAGGACGCTCATTTCCTGGCGTTGGCCCCCACCGATCCGAACCGGCTCTGGCAGCAGAACCACTGCGGCATCTACCGCCTCGACCGACCGGGCGAACGTTGGGAGCGGATCGGACAGACCATGCCGCAGGACATTGGCGACATAGGTTTCACTATCGTGCCACACCCCCGAGACCGCGAAACCGCCTGGGTCTGGCCAATGGACGGGACAGAGGTGTGGCCACGGGTGAGTCCCGGCGGGCGACCTGCGGCCTATCGTACCCGAAACGGCGGCGTATCCTGGGAGCGACAGGATTGTGGATTTCCGGCGGAACAGGGCTGGTTCACCATCAAGCGTCAGGCTTTCTGTGCAGACCGGTCCAGCCCGACCGGTCTCTATCTTGGCACCACGGGGGGCGAGGTGTGGATGAGCGGGGACGAGGGTGAAAACTGGTGCCAGATCGCCGCCCACCTGCCCGAAATCTATTCCGTCATAGCTGTCACGACAGCATGATCCACGTTCTGATCCCATCACAGTTGATCGCCTACACCGGTGGTGCCACGCGGGTGGAGGCGGAGGGTGGGACTGTGGGCGCAGTCCTGTCGGACTTGGACAGTCGCTATGCCGGGTTGAAATTCCGGGTGATCGACGAGCAGGAACGCATCCGCCGCCATATGCGCATCTTCGTCGGCAAGACCGAAGCCCGAACGACGTCCACAACGATTGCGGACGGAGGCGAAATGCTGATTTTCGGGGCGCTAAGCGGAGGTTAGACCCTCTGAGATCGGCGTTCTGTCTGGTTCAGGCAGTTGCAACGCACCACACATCTTGGCTAACCCAACGTCGCCCGGATCATCCACGCGTGCTTCTGGTGCGCATCCACGCGGGCGTCGATGACGGCGGCGGTGACGTCGTCGGCGCCTTCGCGGGCGGCTTTGGCGGTGGCGATCAGGGTGGCGTGGTCGGCCAGCAGTTCCTG
>JANORH010000118.1:0-3932 GCA_031415215.1 Alphaproteobacteria bacterium
CGTCGCCCTTCAAAACCTCAACACTACCAACGCCGAACTCTCTGTCACCCAGACCCGGATCAACACCGGCAAGAAGGTGGCCACCGCCAAGGACAACGGCGCTATCTTCGCCATCGCGCAAAACCAGCGCGCCGCCTCCAACGCCCTGAACTCCGTCAAGGAATCGCTGCAGCGCGGTCAATCGACCGTGGAAGTCGCGATTTCGGCCGGTGAGACCGTTGCCGATCTGCTTCTGCAGTTGAAGGAAAAGGCTCTCTCGGCCGCAGACGCTGGTCTGGACTCCACGAGCCGTACGGCGCTCGCCGATGAATTCAAATCCCTGCTGGGTCAAATCAGCAAGGCGGTGAGCACGGCCGAGTTCAACGGCGCCAACCTGCTGAAGCAGGCCGGCACCGACATCAAGGCCCTGGCCAACTCTGACGCCTCTTCGGTGATCACGGTTGCCGCCCAGACGCTGACCCTGTCGGCCCTGTCGCTTGCGACCAGCTCGATCAGCACCAAGACGCTGGCCTCTACGGCTATCGGCCTCGTGAATTCGGCGATCACGGAAGTCTCAAGCAAGCTCTCGAAGCTGGGTACCGGTGCCAAGGCGCTGGGGTCTCACCTGAACTTCGTCGGCAAGCTGCAGGACGCGATCGATGCCGGTGTGGGTAACCTGGTCGACGCCGACCTCGCGAAAGAAAGTGCCAAGCTCCAGGCGCTGCAGACGAAGCAGCAGCTGGGCATCCAGGCCCTCTCGATCGCCAACCAGTCGTCCTCCATCCTGCTGGGCCTGTTCCGCTAAAGAACCGGACCTCGCCGGACCGGAAACGGTCCGGCGCAGGATTTCCTCTGCGTCGGCGGACGGGTTCACGCCCGCCCGCCGTTCGCATGTCGTATTAGCTCGGAGCGCCGAACAGAAGTCCGGCGAAGGGAGCCATGGAAACCAAGATCGCGGCCGGTCCACCAGCGCCCGATCCCGGCCTCAACAGCGTCAAGGTCAGCGAACCGCCTGCAAAGGCCAGCCCGCCGATCATCGCAACAGGGCCGGATCCGGTCGACCTGAGACTGGTCATCGAAGAAGATCAAGCCAGCGGTTCGTACGTGTACAAAACCATCAACCGCGTCACCGGCGAGGTGCTGCAGCAGTTTCCGCGAAGTGATGTCCTGAAACTTCGTTCCCAGCCCCGCTATTCCGCCGGTGCAGTGATCGACACGGAAGCCTGACAAGAACCGGGGCCTGATCAAGAGAAGGCTCGCGCTATGCGAGTCCGGATTTGAACGTCCCAACCGCTCCCGGAGCCTCGGGTAGCGGCGCAGTGCTTTATGCGCGTTAACCTTCTGCTCACCACGTTTTCCTAGTGTGCATTCACCACACGGTTGCGAGTCGCCGCCGAGGTCGAGCCGCCAGGAGAGCGTCATGACGATCAGCGTTCATACCAACAAGTCAGCGCTGACCGCGCTTCAGAACCTGAACTCGACCAACGACAAGCTGGGCGAGACGCAGAACCGCATCAACACCGGCCTGCGGATCAACAACGCCAAGGAGAACGCGGCGGTCTGGGCGATCGCTCAGGGACAGCGGGCCGACATAGGGGCCTTGGGCGCCGTGACCAACAGCCTGAACCGGGCCACATCCATCGCGGAAGTTTCCCTGACGGCGGGGGGTACGATTTCTGACCTGCTGGTCGAGCTGAAGGCCAAGGTCGTGTCCGCCCTGGATACGTCGCTGGACGTTGCTTCCCGAAACGCGCTGGACTCCGACTTCAAGGCCATTCTGCGCCAGATCACACAGGTGATCGCCAATTCGGCCTTTGACGGCGCGAACCTGTTCACCGGCCTGGCGGGAAACATCCAGTTCCTGGCCAACGCCGAGGCGACCTCGCGGCTGACGTTATCGACCCGCACCCTGGCGCTGGGCGGCTCCAACATCACCATTCCGGCCAATGCCGGCATCACCACAGCGACGATCGCCACGACGGTGCTGGCACGGCTGGATGCGTCGATCGCCAACGTCAACCAGGCGCTGGGCAACCTGGGTTCTCAGGCCAAGCAGATCGACGCGCACCTGAATTTCGTGTCGAAACTGACCGACGTGCTTGAAGCCGGAGTGGGCAACCTGGTTGATGCCGACCTGGCCAAGGAAAGCGCAAGATTGCAGGCACTGCAGGTGCAGCAACAGCTTGGGGCGCAGGCGCTGTCCATCGCCAACTCGGCACCGCAGATCATCCTGCAGCTGTTCCGTGGCGGGTAGGGGCCGACGACGCTCATGGCATAGATGCGGTGCTGGTCCATGCGAACTCCTGGCTTGCGTCGGCCGGGCGCTAATCCAGGCTGTGGAGATGATTTTGTCATCGGAGCGAGTGGAGCGCTCCTGAAATTGGACAGGGGAAGTTGTGACTATTGGTCGAACGCGTCCTCACTTTATGTCGGGTCCGCCCTGAAATTTACCTGCGAGGTATCGCTTTTCCATGCCGGACTTAACCGGCGGTAAGGGTTGTTGTGGGTAGGCTCTCCGTGCGGGCTCCGGGTCCGCGAGAGCGAGGCCATGGTCACGTCGATCGATAACAGTCTGCTGACGAGCTACTTCCAGTCTCGATCTGGTGCGCCGGTGGCTGTCCTGGGTGGGCAGTCCTTCAAGCGGTTTGCACCGACGGCACCCTGGAACGGCACGTCGACGCCGGCGGAGGCGACCGCAGCGATCAAGGCGGCGATTTCGGGTCGAAAGTTCATCAATGAGGGCGCGGCCAAGCTGGATCTGGCGGGGGCGAGTGCCGACTATCGCAAGCTGTTTGCGCTGTACCAGGGGCTGGGCAGCCTGATGGGCGTGGCCGAACAGGCGGGTGCCAAGAGCCTGACCGCTGGCGAAAAGACCCGCATTTCCGACGCGTTCAATCGCGGAAGCAGTGAGATCGGATCGTACGTCGACGACATCAGTTTCGAGAAGCTGCGCCTGATCCAGGGCGATGCAGCCACGTCAGCGAAGACGAAGTTGAGCGTTGCAAGAATTCGCACCGAGTATCAGACGCCGCCACTGGTCAGCGGGACCAGCGCGAGTGTCGTTGAGGCGTTCCAGGGCAACATCCAGTTCAACGTCACCATCAACAGGTCCGGAACGAATATCGTCGTGCCGATCGATCTGTCCGCGATGGGCGCAACCTCGCGGACCATGGGCAATACGGTCGACTACATCAACAGCCAGCTGGCGGCGGCGGGAGTCGACGCGCGGTTCGCCTCGGTGCGGATTCCCGGCGGGCCCAAGACCACGACGGTAAACGGCAAGACCGTGACCCTGGGGACCAATCCCGATCAGTTTGCGATGAAGGTGAAGGTCACGCTGGGCGAGACCGTGAGCTTCTCGACCGCGGCGACGGCGGGCGCGGTCTATCTGGCGCAGGACGCCGGAAACCCCGATCCCGACGGCAAGGCCACCACCGCCGACAGCATCGCCCGCAGCCAGTTCCTGAAGTTCCAGACCGACACCACCACCGTGCCAGCCCCGCTGCAGCAGCAGGGGGAAACCAACTGGGTGGACGGGCGGGTGTTCGCCCAGACGCTGGGGCCGGAGATCAAGACCGTCCGCGAGACCCAGGTGGGCGCGGATGGTTCGGTCTATATGCTGGCCGATGTCACCGCCAAGGTGGCCGGGCAGGATATCCGCGGCGGCCAGGATGCGGCGCTGTTGAAGTATGACGCGGCGGGCAAGCTGATCTTTGCGCGGACGCTGGGGGCGTCGGAGACGGCCAGCGGGCTGGGACTGGCGCTGTCGGCGGATGGCAAGATTGCAGTGACCGGGTCGGTCATCGGCGCGTTGAACGGGGCGGTTGAAGGGGCGTTGAACTCATCCGGCAGCTTTGCCGGTCAGACGGACAGTTTCGTTACTGTATTCGATGCCGACGGGCAGGAGCTGTGGAGCCAGCGTCGCGGGGCGCGCCAGGGCGACGAGGCCACCG
>JANORH010000119.1:0-1633 GCA_031415215.1 Alphaproteobacteria bacterium
CGACTGGCACCTGACTGCTCGTACTCCGGCGCACAGACCCAGACGTCATCAGTGAGCTTCGCCGCGATGCGTTCGAGGGATTCCAGGCCGTCCGCATGGATGCCGTCATCGTTGGTGATCAGGATGCGCATCTACGCTCCAACCAAAACTGATCGTCATCACCCGGCTTGTCCGGGTGATCCATGATCTCCGTATTGCAGCAAAAAGTTGCGGTAGCGCCGCGCTCGTCCTTCAGCACGGAGGTCATGGGTGGCCCGGACAAGCCGGGCCATGACGAGCAGGAAGGGAGGGGGACGATCACGGCTTTCCCCCGATGTGCGTCACGCCGGGCATGTAGGAATGCAGCGCCTGGGGGATGGCGATGCGGCCGTCCTCGTCCTGATAGTTCTCCATGATCGCCACGAGGGTACGACCGACGGCGAGGCCCGAGCCGTTCAGGGTGTGCACAAAGCGCGTACCTTTTTCACCCGTTTTCTTGGTGCGCGCATCCATCCGACGCGCCTGGAAATCCCCGCAGTTGGAGCAGGAGCTGATCTCGCGATACTTGCCCTGCGACGGCAGCCAGACCTCAAGATCGTAGGTCTTGCGCGCTCCGAAACCCATGTCGCCGGTGCACAGCAGCATGGTGCGGAACGGCAGTTCCAGCCGCTTCAGGATGGCCTCGGCGCAGCCCACCATCCGCTCATGCTCGGCCTCGGAGGCTTCGGGTGCCACGATGGAGACCATCTCTACCTTGTAGAACTGGTGCTGGCGGATCATGCCGCGGGTGTCGCGCCCGGAGGCTCCTGCCTCGGAGCGGAAGCAGGGGGTCAGCGCGGTGAACCGCAGCGGCAGTTCTTCCTCAGCGACGATCTGGTCCATCACCAGGCTGGTGAGCGGCACCTCGGCGGTGGGGATCAACCAGCGGCCATCGGTTGTCTGGAACAGGTCCTCGGCGAATTTCGGCAGCTTGTCAGTGCCGTAAGCCGCCGCATCGTTGACCAGCAGCGGCGGCGACACCTCAAGGTATCCATGCTCGACCGTCTGCATGTCCAGCATGAACTGACCCAAGGCGCGCTCCAGCCGCGCCAACGGGCCCTTCAGCACCGAGAACCGCGCGCCGCTCATGCGGACGGCGGCTTCGAAGTCCAGCAGGCCGGTCGCCTCGCCCAGGTCGGCGTGGTTCTTGGGATTGGCGATGGCCCAGGGTTCGCCCCAGCGGCGGATCTCGACGTTGGCGTCCTCGTCGGCACCCTCCGGTACTTCCGGGGCGGGGATGTTGGGCAGGCTGGACAGGATGTTGTGTAGCGCTTCACCGGCGACGCGCTCGGCCTCCGTGTTCTCCGCCAATACGCCTTTCAGCGTCTCGACCATGGCCATCAGCCGCGCCGCCTCGGCCTCATCCTTGCGGCCCTTGGCCTGGCCGATCTGTTTGGAGGCGTCGTTGCGTTCGGCCTGCGCCGTCTGGCCAGCCGTCTGGGCAGCGCGCAGCTTTCCATCCAGCGCCAGGATTTCCGCGACCCGACCCGAGGAGCCCTTCGCCGCCCAGGCCTGTTCGTACAGCTCGGGGGTTTCGCGAATGGCTCGGATGTCGTGCATGGGGTCCGCTTTTTCGGGGTTAAGCGGCTTTCTCTAGAGCGCGTCGCAAGAGGTG
>JANORH010000120.1:0-9805 GCA_031415215.1 Alphaproteobacteria bacterium
CCAGATGGATCGGGTCGTGGACCACGATCTTGAACCGCGCGCTGTCGCCGATCCGTTGCACGCTCATGGGCTGGATCGGGATACCGAACCGCAATGCAAAGGTGGCCGGGCCCGGTGCCGTGTGGGCGGTCAGACCGAACAAAGGTGCGGCGACCCCGCCATTGAATTTCTGGTCGTTCATCAGGGCGACCGACTCGCCACGCCCCAATCCGCGCATCAGCTCGCGCGCGCCCTCCAGTCCCTTGGGCGCGAACAGGCGTACGCCGTAGCGGAAACGGTTCTCTCGAACCATCCGGTCGACATGAGGATTATTCATGGCGCGGTAGGTGATCTGGCAGTCGACACCCGCCTTGATGATCGCAGCCGGCATCAGCTCGAAGTTCGAGAAATGACCGGAAATGAATACGACCGGCCCTCCGCCTGCGGCAATCTCGGCCAGGCGGTCGGCACCCTCGACTTCCACGCGGTCGGGATCGGCGACAATTCGATCCAGCACGGTGTACTCGGCCGCGGTTCGACCCAGCTCCGCCCATTGCGCCCGCAGAAGCTGGTCAATTTCGGCGTCCGGCGCTTGGGGAAAAACCAGGCGCAGATTTCGCTCCGCGACCCGGTGGGCCGGCGTCATTGGGCCCAGCCGCTGAAACAGCCAAGCGCCGAAATTTGAGGCAGAGTCCACGGGAACCCGTCGCGCCGCAGCAGAAACCGCGCCAAACAGCCCTGCTTCAAGCATCCAAACTAATTCTGACACGTATGAATGGTTAAGCGTCGCCATCCTGCCTTCTTTGGCGCGGCGATGCAGTTTCGGCAATGGAGGCCTTGGCGTGGGAATTGCGATGTCTGATCCACGGCGTCCCGTGGCGGGACGCTTGGGCTTGATGGCCGGGGAAACCATGGACGAGATCGACATCCATCTTGGTCGGCGCCTTCGGCGCAGACGCCGCCTTCTGGGATTGACCCAGCAGGAGCTGGCGGAAACCTGTGGCGTTCGTTTTCAGCAAATCCAGAAATATGAGTGTGCCTCGAACCGAATGTCTGCGGCGCGTCTGTGGCAGCTTTCCGACATTCTTGAAGTCCCGATCAGCTACTTCTACGAGGGACTGACCCGCGACCAACGCGAGCATCTGGACCTTGAGGGCGACCCTGCCTCTGGCGACAATATGGTCAGCAAGGAAACCCAGGACCTCATTCACGCCTATTACCAGCTGGCCGAGCGCCCGCGTCGACGCCTGCTGGACCTGGCCAAAGCCATGAATGGCGAGCTTGAAGCCTAGGTATTCCTGAACATCTGACGGTGGAATTCGCTTCCACCCAGACGCGGGCGGCGGGATAGAGCTGTGTCATGCCTCTAGATCCTGCCCACCTTGAACATCTTGACCAGTTGCTGATTGAGCTCAATCGCGCCGCTGCGGGCGCCATTCTGCCGCTGTTCCGCGGCGATCATGGCCTGACCAATAAACTTGCCGACGGGTTCGACCCCGTAACCGAAGCCGACAAGGGTGCGGAGCAGGCGATCCGCGCGCTGATCACCAAGCACTGTCCCGATCACGGCGTGATCGGCGAGGAGTACGGAGAAGATCGGCCCGACGCGGAGTTCGTCTGGGTGCTGGATCCGGTCGATGGAACCCGGGCATTCATCGCCGGTCTACCGCTGTGGTGCACCTTGATCGGGCTGCGACACCAGGGCGTCCCGGTCTTGGGATCTATCGGTCAGAGCTATCTCGACGAGCTTTACATCGGCCATGCCGGCGGCTCACGACTGATTGGCCGGGGCGATGTCCGACCTTTGAAGGTCCGTCCGTGCGCGACTTTGGCCCACGCCGTGATCGCCACCACCGATCCTGACAGTTGCTTCACCGATCCTGAACGCGACGCCTGGTGCGAGATCCGCGCCGCGTCCCGCCTCGCACGACTGGGATGCGACGCCTATGCGTACGCCATGGTCGCGGCCGGCACGTTGGACCTCGTGGTCGAGGCCGGTCTCAAGAGTTGGGACATCGAGGCTGCAATCCCGGTGATCGCCGGTGCCGGCGGGATCACCACGGATTGGCGCGGTGATCCTGTTGGCAAGATGGGCGGTCAGATCGCCATTGCGGGCGACCCTGCCTGCCTGGACGCGGCGCTGATCGCCCTGCGGCCAGCCGCGACCTGACTTAAGACTTGGCCGGTGCCCTTTTGGCGGGCACTTTCTTGGCCGCAGCCTGCTTGGCCGGGACTTTAGTGGGCGCAGGCTTGGCGGCGGCGGGTTTGGTGGCCTTGGGCGCAGCGGCCTTGGCTGCCGGTTTTGGAGCAGGCTTGGCAGTGGACTTGACGGCTGCCTTGGCCGTAGCAGCCTTGGGCGCAGGTTTGGCCGCGGGCTTGGGTGCAGGTTTAGCCGCAGCCTTGGGCGCTGCCTTAGCGGCAGCTTTTGAGACCGGCTTTGGTGCCGCCGTGGCTTCGGGCTTACTGGCCGGTTTTACTGCGGTGGGCGCTTTGCCGGCAGGCACCTTAGCGGTCGTGGGCACCGGGGTCGGCGTGGGCGCAGCGGGCGGGGTCGGGGTCGGGGCCTCAGCGAGCTTCGGCGCCGTCTTGCCGGTGAGTGCATCAAACACTCGCAAGAAGATGTTACGCATGTCGTCCGTCTCCATGAGGATCTCGTGATAGGCGCCCGGGACAGTGATCAGCCGCCCCTGGGGAAGATTACGCGCCGCAGCGGCCTGTGCCGAATTGTCGACCAGCCTGTCTTCGGCAGCAGAAACGATTTCTACCGGTATGGTAACGTCGCGAAGCCGCTCCGGGTTCGAAAGCAGTGCTGTGGCGCGGAAAGCGAACTCCAGCCAGCTCCAGGTCGGCCCGCCAAGGGCCAGATCAGGGTTGGCGCGGATCTGTGCCCGATAGCGCGCAAAGCGCCGCCGGTCATGGGTCAGCACATTGTCGTCGAAGGCCTCCTCGAACGGGTTGCCGGTCTGGCCCATGACGTAGCGGTTTGCCCGGCCAAGCATGAGGTTGAACCGCATGAGGGCCGCTGCACTCAGAATAGAGAACTTCCCGAATTGCAGGCCCAGCATCGGCGCTGAAAGCACCGCGCTCGAAAACCGCCGTTCGCCACTGGCCAGCGCCAGCAATGTCAAACATCCGCCCATCGAATGCCCCACAGCGACCCAGGGCCTGGGTAGCCGATCCTCATAGGTGTTGAGCAGTCGTCGATAGTCTTCCAGGAAAGGCTTGAAGCCCTTGACGTGACCTTTCAGGCGATCGGGCAACTCGCGGACAGAAAGGCCCTGCCCCCGCCAGTCGTGCGCCAGAACAACGAAGCCGCGATCCATGAAGTCGCGGATGGTCTCAAAGTACTTTTCAATCGGTTCTGTGCGTCCGCCGGAAAGCACCACACTACCGCGCGCACGGCCCGGCGGCGTGAACAGGGTCGCCCGCAGCTTTGCCCCACCCGCACCGACAAACCAGTCGGGCTCGGCGCCCATGGGTATCGGGTCGTCAGGCGTATCAACCAGAGGCGCAGTTTCAAGCATGACGGGACCTAGACGGCTCTCTCGAACAGCGCCTGGATGCGCGGCTGAAGACTGAATGCCAGTCCCATGTCCGACAGCCTCAACCGCCCGGTCATCAAGGCACGCGTCGGGTCCAACTGGCCCTTGCCCAGACGTTCCAGGTCTGAGCGGCTGACCGAAACCGTAAGGTCAGCGGCCAGGTCGTCATTTGTAACCGACGCCCCGTCGACATGGATCACGCCCTCGCCCTTGAGGTCGAGCTTGACGGTCCGGCCAAGGCCATCCCCCGATGCCGACGCCTTCCGAATCCGCTCAGTCAGTTCCGCCAACGTGGCCATTCCGCTGAACCCTCAGTCTGAAGTCCGTGCGAGCTTCGCTTCCGGCACCTGCCGTGTAAACCGCTCATGACAGTCCTATGTCACGATTGGCGCCGGAGCGTCGCCCCCTGATCAGCGAGGTTTCACAAACCGCAGGGTCATCCGGTCACTTTCGCCGATCGCGTCATACTTTGTGCGGTCAAACGTCGGGTTGGCCGGCTGGCCCGCTGGCGCGCTTCGCTTGACCGGCGCGAGCGTCCAGACGCCGAAGGGGTGATCCTTGGTATCCTTCGGGTTGGCGTTGACTTCTGAACTTGCAGCCAGCTTGAATCCGGCTTTCTCGGCGGCGGCGACCACTGTGGCCTTGGACATATAACCGTCCGAGATGCCCGGAAGCTCCGGCCGCGGATCAGCCCGGTGCTCTTCGACACCTAGAACGCCACCCGGCTTCAGAACGGCGAAGAAGTCATTCATCGACTTGTCGAGCATCCCGGGCTGGTAGGTGAAATTGTGGATATTGCGCGAGGTCATCACCAGATCCGCAGAATTGGGCGCGCCAAGCGGCTTTGAGGCAACGCCAAAGCCGGCGTAGCCAATCGTCCCGAACCTGGTCGCGTCGGCATACTTCGCTTTGAACGTCTCGAGCGACTTCTTGGCGGCCTCGGATGTGCGCGGGTTGTCCACGTCGGTGACGCCGGCGACATAGGTCCCGCCGGTGGCCTTGGCGTAAGGTGCCAGGATCTCGGTCCAGTAGCCGCCGCCGGGCGAAACCTCGATGACCGTCTGCTTGGCCTTCAAGCCCCAGAACGTGAGCGTGGCTTCGGGGTTGCGCGCCCCGTCACGAGCTTTGTTGTCGGCACCGCGATCCGAGGAGGCAACGGCTGCCTTCAGTTTGGCGTCGGCCGCCACTGACGGGGTAGTGGAAAGAGCAAACAGGGCGACCGAAGCCGCAAGTGCAATACGGAGCATGGGGGGAGGATCTCCTGGGTTGGGAACGCGAACCTAAGCTGTCCGATACGATGTGCAACCCCCACTTGAACATGCTGGGGCGGTCCCCATTTCAGTTCACGGAGACGCTGGATGTCCGGGTCTCCTGGGCTGAGGACGACGCCACGATCGGGTCGCCCGCATGGTCCAGACACAACAGCAACCTTGCTTTGAAAGAAGGATGTGACCGCATGAGAACAATCGACCTTTCCCCCCTCTATCGCTCCGTCGTGGGCTTTGACCGTATGGCGGCCTTGCTTGAGACAGCAGCCACCTCGGAAGCATCGGGCTATCCGCCCTACAATATCGCCCGCACTGATGAAAACGCCTACCGCATCGAGCTTGCGGTCGCCGGATTCCGGCCCGAGGAACTGAGCATCGAGGTCAAGGAAAACCGCCTCACGATTTCCGGTCGCAAGGCCGCCAATGACGAGGTCAAAACTTACCTCCACCGGGGTCTTGCCGAGCGCGACTTTGAGCGCCGGTTCCAGTTGGCCGACTATGTCGTGGTGACAGACGCAGACCTCGCCGACGGTTTGCTGACGGTCTCTCTGAAGCGTGAACTGCCTGAGGCGCTGAAGCCGCGTCGTGTACAGATCAACACTGCGATCCAGCCCAGTCTGATCCCGGCGGAACAGGCTGCCTGAGCCGCATAATCCCTGACTGAAATGGCGGCGCGCTCTGCGGAGGGCGCCGCCGACCTGTCTGGTCGCTGCCCGTCAAATGATGTCGTCGAGCCCGAGCGTGCCTTGCCGGATAATGCCGGAGAAACTGGCCTGTTTCAGCTGGGAGCCGGTGAAGTTCGCCCGGCTGAGATCGGCCTGGTCGAAGATGGCATGCCGGACGTCAGCGTTGGTGAGATCAGCCGCTTTCAGTTGCGCCCCCGTCAGGTTGCACGGCAGGACCCGATCCGCCCCCAACAACAGCGGGCCCATCTGGGCTTCCCGCAGATCAGCGCCGGACAATTTGGCACCGACCAGCCGCGCACCGCGAAGATCGGCACGTCGCAGGACACAGTTGCGTAGGTCCGCGCCCTCCAGATGGGCCCCCTGCATCTGAACGCCTTCCATGATGATGCCGTAGAAAACCGCGCCCTTGGCCGAGAGCGCCGTCAGATTGTATCCCGCGATACTGGACAGTGCGCGCAGATCGGCCCCATCGAACGATGACGGCTTGCCTTCCCCTCCTCCGGTCTCGCACCACCGGGCATGATCCTTGATCATCTGGTCGTAGGGTAATTCGCTGATTGCACGGCCGGCGGGTTCATCGGTCAGAGCGCCAGTCATGTCTGCGCCGCTCACGTTCCACGATGAAATCGTCGCGCCCACCAGGATCGCATCGCGCAGGTCGGCACCGGCCAGGTCGGCGCCCGACAGATCGGCGCCGGACAGGTTTACCCCCTTCATTGTTGCCTGCTTCAGGTTGGCACGGGTCAGATTGGCACCCTTCATGATGGCGTCTGTGAAGTCAGCCCGCATGGCCATGGCCCCGGAGAGCTTGGAGCGTTCCAGGTTCGCACCCACCAGGATCGCGCCGCGCATCTCGCCTTGTGCCGGCTGACCCGTTTCCACACGGGTGAACCCCAGTTCGCGGCTGGCGGCGGCCAGAGTGCCCTCGCGCAGATCCGCCTCGAACAGATCCGAGCCGGTCAGGTCGACGTTGCGCATGCAGGACCCGCGCAGATCTGCACGCCGAAGGGATGCATCACGAACGTCGGAGTTGGTAAGGTCCGCGCAAAACAGGATGGCGTTATCCAGCCGGATGCCCTTGAGATTGCACCCGATCATCACCGCGCCAGTGAAGTCGGCGTCGCACAGATTTCGACCGCTGAGGTCGATGCCACTCAGGTCCTTGAAGGCGAGGACCGCCCGCGCGCCCCCGGGTTTTGAGCTCCATAGCCGGTCATGCTTGACACATATCGCATCGACCTCGGCCTGCGACAGCCGCGCTTTGATCAGCGATTTGGTATCGGGGGATGACATGTCGCCGGGTGGTTGGAAAGGACGTCGTGAACTATGTTACGCGCCCCGGATTAACGGCGACTTTCCACAGGTTTTGCAGGCACATAGGCCGTGTAGAGCTGACCCGCCGCATCACTCAACAACCCCTGATGGGTGGCGATGCCGGCATCCTTCAACTTAAGCGCTCCGGCACCGCTCGCGAACACAGAGAAATCGCTGCACGCGAACATGACGCGACTGACACCCGCAGCAATCAGCCGGTCGCTGCAGGACGTGCCGCCTGCCGATCTTTTGGCGCAGGGCTCCAGGGTCACAAAGGCAGTGGCGCCCTTGGCGAGTTCCCCCGCGACGGCCAGGGCTGCTTCCTCGCCATGTGGATTTCCGCCCAGGCCAGTAACGCCTTCACCGACAATCCGGCCGGCCTGCACGATCACACAACCCACTGAAGGGTTCGACGCGGTCTGCCCCAGATGCGTCTCGGCCAGGATGATCGCGCGGCGCATGAAGTCTTCCTCGGTCATAGTCACAGGATGTGCCTTCCAGACGCTTGTGAACAGGACCTAGATCGCCGGCAGCGCCGTCGCCCGCTGCGCATCCAGATATCGCGCAGCCGTCGGCCTCAGGTCAGCGTCCAGTTCGATCAGCAGGGGATTGCTGGTCGGGATCTCGACTCCGACAATGGCGTCGGCCGACAGGTCGAACAGAACCTTGACGATGGCGCGCAGCGAGTTGCCGTGCGCGGCCACCAGCAGGGTCTCGCCGCGCTGAAGGCAGGGGACAATCTCGGCGTCCCAATACGGTTGAACGCGATCCAGTGTGGTCTTCAAGCTCTCTGTGGTTGGCAGGATCGCGCCTGCATAGCGCCGGTCCAGCGAAAAATCGTAAGGACTGTCCGCGCCCAGTTCCGGCGGCGGAACGTCGAACGAGCGACGCCAGATCGTGACCTGGGCATCGCCGTGCTTGGCCACAGTCTCGGTTTTATTGAGCCCTGTCAGACCGCCATAGTGTCGCTCGTTGAGGCGCCAGTCCTTGGTTTCGGGGACGAACACCTGGCCGGCCGTTTGCAGCGCGAGCCAGGAGGTCCGGATCGCGCGCGTCAGCACCGAGGTGAACACCCGGTCAATCGCAATGTCGGCGGCTTTGATCAGTTCACCACCCTTGCGGGCTTCGGCTTCGCCCTGTGTCGTCAGGTCGACATCGACCCAGCCAGTAAAGCGATCTTCCAGATTCCATTGGCTCTGGCCATGACGCAACAGGATCAGGGTCGGCACGGGCGGCTCCTTCGTAGGCGGTGGCATCGGCTAGGGCACCGGCCCCTACCCCGTCAAGGCGGAGCGGGGTATAGCGGCACGATGTTTAACCGATTTTACCTCGTGCTACTGGGCTTGGGCGCGGTCGCTGCTGTCGGCCTGTCGCTGGTCTGGCCGCAGGGCCTGGGTGATCGCTCGCCGGCACCGTTCGGCCACGCGCCCATCCAGCGCAGTGCGGAAATGCAGGCCGCCATGCGCCGCGAAACCGAAGCCGCACAACGCCGTGTCGACCAGGCCAGGCAGGCTGTCCGCAACATCCAGAACCAGGCGATCGCTCCCGCACAATGATCAAACAAGACACCATCGCTGTCGGTCGCCGCGTGCTGGAAACCGAAGCCGAGGCGATCGGCCGGATGGCCGCCACCCTTGATGACGTCTTTGCCGGTGCCGTCGAGATGCTGTTTGCGGCCAAGGGGCGGATCGTCTGCACCGGGATCGGCAAGTCGGGCCATGTGGCGCGCAAGATTGCGGCGACCCTGGCATCGACCGGTTCAGCGGCCATATTCGTACATCCGAGCGAGGCCAGCCACGGCGACCTCGGCATGATCGGCGCCGAGGATGTGATCCTGGCGCTGTCCAAGACCGGCGAGACCCGGGAACTGGCCGACATCATCGCCTATGCGGCGCGATTTGACATACCACTGATTGGCATGACGACGGCAGCGAGCAGCGCCCTGGGACTGGCCTGTGATCTGGTGTTGGTGCTGCCCGATGCGGCGGAGGCCACGGACGCGGTCAATGCGCCAACCACGTCGACGACATTGCAAATGGCACTGGGCGATGCGCTGGCAGTGGCGCTGCTGGAGCGGCGCGGGTTCAAGCCGCAAGACTTCAAGGTGCTGCACCCCGGTGGCAAGCTGGGAGCCATGCTGCGAACAGCCGCCGACCTGATGCACGGCCGTGAGGAACTGCCGCTGGTGGCGCCCGAGACGCCCATGCGTCAGACCCTGCTGGTCATGACCCGGATGCGGTGGGGCATTGTGGGCGTCGTAGACCCGTCAGGTCGCCTGCTGGGGGCTATTACCGATGGCGACCTGCGTCGTCACATTGACGGCCTGCTGGACCGCACTGCCGGCGAGGTAATGACGCAAGGGCCCAGGAAGGTTGCGCCGCCCCATATGCTGGCGGGCGAGGCCTTGGCGCTGATGAGCGATCCGCTACCGTCGGTGACCGTGCTGTTCGTCGTGGAGGATGGCCGACCGCTGGGCATCCTCCACGTTCACGACCTGCTGCGTGCGGGCGTTATGTAACGCCCCTTACGGATCGACGCGCGCCTCGGCATAGCCGCTCAAGACCTCGACGCCGTTCTGGTTGGTGGTGGCGACGTCCAGTGAAACAAATACCTTGCCGTCGCGCTCCGTTACCGCCGTTACGGTGGCCTTGGCGTCAAGGGCGTCGCCCGGCCACACCTGGCTGGTGAAGCGGACGCCGTACTTGGTCAGGCGGGTGTCACCAACATAGTCGGTGAGCATCTTGCCCGTCATCCCCATGGTCAGCATGCCGTGGGCGAAGACGCTGGGATAGCCCGCCACCTTGGTGGTGAAGACTTCGTCGGTGTGGAGCGGATTGTAGTCGCCCGACGCGCCGGCGTACTGGACGATCTGGGTGCGGCTGAGGTCATCGACCAGCCTGGCGGTGTGGACATCGCCCACGGTGAGCTTGCTTGCTTTCAGCGCCATGACGCGAACTCCTATTTCTGCTCGACGGGGCGTTCGGTGCGCACACCGACGCCGCGCGCGGTGACGACC
>JANORH010000121.1:0-14051 GCA_031415215.1 Alphaproteobacteria bacterium
AGCCCGATCGCCCGGTTGGCCGAATACAGGCACCGGCCCTACATCATTGCGACGGCGGTTACGGTGTGGTGCGGGTTCACCGCGCTTTGCGCGGCCGCCCAGTCGTTTGTGCAGCTTTGCCTCTGTCGCTTTGGTGTCGGCGTGGGCGAGGCCGGTGGCGTGCCGCCGTCTCAGTCATTGATCAGCGACTATTTTCCGAAAGCGAAACGCGCCTCGGCGATGGGCCTGTTCGCCATTGGCGTACCGCTGGGCGGTCTGATCGGCATGGCGTTCGGTGGACTTGTTGCGGACGCCTATGGATGGCGCACGGCCTTCCTGCTGGCTGGTGCGCCGGGTCTGATCCTCGCCGGTCTCGTCGCCCTGACCATGAAGGAGACCCGTGCGAACCTGGCTGGACGGGCGGCGGAGGCCCGCGCCAAGCAAATTCCCCTGGGGGATGCCTTCGCCTTGCTGGCCTCCAAGCGGACCTTCTGGTTCCTCAGTCTTGCGGTCGGTTTCAAGGTGCTGTTCACCGATGGCCAGGCACCCTTCCTGGCCTCGTTCTTTCTGCGAAGTCACGGGGGGGAGATCGCCGACAGGGCGGCGGGATTCGGCCTGCGCCCCATGGGACTGCTGGGGGTTGCCATCGGTCTCATCAATGGCGTGTTCGGTGCCCTCGGCGGCTGGATCGGGGGGATCATCGCCGACCGCGCCGCCGCCCGCGACATCCGCAATGTGGTGGTGGCACCCGCCATCGCCCTGATCGTCGCGGCACCGGCCTACATCGCCGCGCTGCACGTGGAAAGCGCCGTGGCTGCAGCGGGTTTCCTCATTCTGCAGTCGTTCATGAATGTGTTCTGGGCCGGGCCGGTCTACGCGACCCTGCACGGTGTCGTACCCTCCAATATGCGGGCGACGGCCACGGCGTGCGCGATGTTCATCATCAACCTGATGGGCACAGGCCTCGGCCCCCTCTTCGTGGGCCTACTGAGTGATCTGTTCGCCGGACCGTTGGGGCAGGGACCGGCAGCGGGCCTGCGCAGCGCCCTCAGCGTCGCGGCCATCGCCAGCCTGGCGGGTGTGGCCTGCTACGCCCTTGCGCGTCGCACCATCGTCGCCGACCTCGTTGAAGAGCCTGCCGGGCGTTAGCCAGCCGGCGTCGCCGCGAAGGCCGCCGCGGCAATCTCGATCGCCTCGTCGATATCAGTGGCCATGTGGGCGGCGCTCAGGTTCCAGTTGAGACCGGGGTGAAAGATCGCGCCCCGCCCGGCGGCCTCGCGGGCGAAGATGCGCTGGCGGGCACCATCCTGGTCTCCGTTGAACAGTAACGTCGGCATGGTGACAGGACCCGTCTGGGAGATGCAATGCCCCTGGGCGTTTGCGGCCAAGGCAATCCCTGCGCGGAGGCGTTCGCCCATCCGGGTGATGTGGCTGAACACCGCGTCTCGATCATAGATGTCCAGAACAGCCATGGCAGCGGCCATGGGCGGCGCCTCGAACATGTAGGTCGAGGTATAGAAGATTTTGCGCGCTGCCCGCCGTACCGTCTCGCGGCCTACCAGGGCCGATATCGCGTGCCCGTTACCCAGGGCCTTGCCCAACGCGGAAAGGTCTGGCTCCAGGTCCAGCAGCCGGTGTGAACCGTCCGGATGAAGGCGAAAACCATGTCGCACATCATCAAATACAACCAGCACGCCATGCTGCTCGCGGACCTGCTCGATGGCGGCCACAAAGTCCGTGCTGGCTGCGGCGGTCTGCATCCGCGGATTCTGGTCCAGCGGATTCAGCAGGATGGCGGCGAATTTTCTGTTGTGCGCGTTGACCAGATCAATGAGCGCCTGGGGGTCGTTCCAGGCCACCCGCGCCACATCGGAGGTCAGCTCGGTCAACGGGCCAGGTTGGGGCGAGGTGGCAAGTTCAGGTTCGCTGCCATGATAGGCCCGGGCGAACGTGATCAGGCCACGGCGGCCGGTGTGCTGACGGGCGACCCGTGCGCCAAGGCTGACCACTTCGGAGCCGTTCTTGGACACCAGTCCCCAGGAAAAGCCGGTAAACTTCGCCAGGATCCGCTCCACCACTTCCACCAGGGATGGTGGGAACAGGCTGGCGCTGGTCAGGACGTCGGCCTGTCGACGGACGGCAGCCTCGACCTCGGGATGCCGGTATCCCAGGATGTTAGGACCGTTGGAGCCGAGGAAATCGATATAGCGGCGCCCGTCCGCGTCCGTGATCCTGCACCCCTCAGCAGCCGCGATGAACCCCGGCAGGACCCCTCGGCCCGCGAAGTCGGCGCTGCGGGACAGATAGATCCCGCCGCCGGGCAGCACCTTGTCGGCGCGATCCCAGAGCGCCTGCCCCCGCGCGCCATCGATCGGGTTCTCAATGCTGTGGGCCACGTGCAGCTCCTTGGTCGCTATCGGAAAGCGTCAACGGACCGGAGGCCCATCTGCTCCCGACTTCAGGTTCGGAAACGTCGCCAGGCTCGTCTCGTACTCCCGCTGGATGCGGGAGACGGGGCGGCGCACCCATCCATTTGTGGTGGAAATGTTCCACAGTTCTTTCGGATCGTTCTCGATGTCGAAGATCCATGAACTCGGGAGGTTGTGCTCGACGTTTGTGGTGGTGGCCTGGCCGGAGGCGACCACCGGTCCACCGGGCGTCTCGCGCACGCTGAAATGAACTTTGAAGTTACGCCACTTCACCGCCAGCAGGTGGTTGGCGTGGAATATCATCAGGTGTTCGCGGTTCGATTTCGCCTGGTCGCCAAACAGGAAGTCGCCCTGGTCTACAGAGTCGATAGCGAGGTCGGTCGGGACGTTGTCCTTCGCGCCGGCGACTGCGGCAAAGGTGCGGTAGAAATCCACCAACGAGACAATCTGGTTGCTGACCCGGCCCGGCTTCGCTCGGCCAGGCCAGCGGATGACGCAAGGGGTGCGGATCGCGCCTTCCCAGCCACTTGGGAACTCGCCGCGGAACGGCCCGGAATCGGAGTGACCGCCGAACTCGATGCCAACCCCCTGAAACGTCTGCGGACCATTGTCGCTGGTGAAGACAATGATTGTGTCGTCGGCGACGCCCGCCGCCTCCACGGCGTCGATGACCCGGCCGGCGTTGTGGTCAATCTCGTCGATGGCGTTCTGGTACTGCGAGCGGTTGGGCTTGGTGAAATCCGGATGGGTCAGGGGCGGGTTGTGCGGAAGGGTGAACGGCAGATAGAGGAAGAACGGCTTTTGCTGGCGGGCATGGCGGCTGATGTAGCCCACGGCGCGGTCCGTCACCTCGCGGTCGATCAGGGCCCGTGCCGCGCGGGCATAGGGTTTGATCGGGCGGCTCGCTTCGCCCTTGCGGCCCTCCAGGATCGACTGGTTCTGGTACTCCGCCGGATCGAAGCCGGGCTGGATCGGCCAGTTGACCTCACCGCTGCTGCGCGGAATTCCGAACCATTCGTCGAAACCCTGATCGGTGGGCATCCGACCCGTTGAGGAGCCCAGATGCCACTTGCCAAAGCAGGCCGTCGCATAGCCGGCGTCCGACAGCAGTTCAGCCATAGTATATTCCCAGGGCGAGAGGCCATCCTTGCCACCGCTCAACTCCACCATGGAGGTGCCGCTCCGGATCGGCATGCGGCCCGTCAGGAAGGCGGACCGGCTGGGGGTGCACTCGGGTTCGACGTTGAAGTCGGTGAGGCGAAGTCCCTCGCTGGCCAATCTGTCAATTCGGGGCGTCGGCACGCCCCGCAGTTCGCCGCCGCCGTAGCAGCCGAGGTCGCCGTAGCCATAATTGTCGACCATCATGAACACGATGTTGGGGCGGCGCCCGGAGGGCCGGGTTCGAGCCGGACGGGCGGGCGCTGTCGTCGGGGCGGCGTGGGCCACCGAGAGGGCTGCCAGGCCGGCTCCCCGGATCAATAGTTTGCGACGTCCGTTGTTCACGCTGTCGTCCGGGCGCTTTGGTGTTCTGGCCATCGCTATCTCACCTCTGTTGTGTGCGTGCGGAGGTCATGTGTTTAGGCCCGCGCCACGGCGAGGCTGCGGTCCAGCGCATCAATGACCGGATCGACGTCGGCCATCGACAGGCACAGCGGCGGGACCATCCTCAGGACGCTTCGATGAGGGCCGGACTTGCTGACCACCAGACCCTGGCGGCGCGTTTCTTCAAAGACCCGCGCGGCCGCCTCGGTGGCGGGTATTTTCGTTACGGGGTCGGTGACCAGTTCGATAGCCATCATCAGTCCCACACCACGGACATCGCCGATGATCGGATGGCGTCGCTTCAGGTCCTCAAGACCCGCCTTCAGCGCCCCGCCGACCGTCCGCGCATTCTCCTGCAAGCCCTCGTCGCGGATCACCTGCAGCACCGCGCGACCGGCGGCGCAGGCGACAGGGTTCGCCCCGTAGGTATGGAACACGAACTTGTCGGCCAGGCACTCGGCGATCTCGCGCTTCGCGACCACTGCGCCCAGGGGTATGCCGTTGCCGATGCCCTTGGCCATCACCACGATGTCGGGCACGACGCCATCGGCCTCGAAGGCCCAGAAGTGGTTGCCGGTGCGGCCGAAGCCGGACTGAACCTCGTCGACGATGCCCAGACCGCCTGCCGCCCGCACGCGCTCGAAAGCGCCGGCGATGTAGCCGGGCGGCATCTCCACGATCCCTCCATAGCCCTGCACGGGTTCGACGATCATGCCGGCGAGACGGCCTGAAGTTGACGTCTGGATCGCCCGGTCGATCTCGTCGAGGTAGGGCTGCATCTGGGCACCGAATACCCCGCGATAGCGGTTGGGTTCCGGCAGAAACGTAACGCCCCCCAGCTGAGGGACATTGTGCCGGAACCCGGCGATTCCGGTCAGGGCCTGCGCCCCGAAGGTCGCACCATGATAGCTTGTCCTCAGGGACAGCATGTCGATCGCGCCGGTGTGGGTGCGCGCCATCAGGAGCGCGAGGTCGATGGCTTCGGCCCCGCTGTTGGTGAAGTGGACCACCCAGTCATGACCGACCGGCATCGTGGCCGCCAGTTCCTCGGCCAGATGAGCCGGCACCGGGTGATAGAACATGGTGGTGCAATGGGTGAGCTGGGCGACCTGGGCCTGGACGGCGGCCACGACTGTCGGATGGGCGTGGCCCACCGAGATGCAGAGGTTCATGCCCAGCAGGTCGGTGTACTTCCGCCCGGCCTCGTCCCAGACATACTGCATCTCGCCCGCCGGAAGATCAGCGGCGTCTCGTAGGGGACGAACTTCCGCTGCGACGCCGCAAAGTAGCGGTCGCGGCGCGCCACGATGCCTTCGGTCGACCAGTCGATGGGCAGAGAGCGGCCGGAGGCAGGGGGGCTATCCACGTTTCGGGGTCTCCCGGATGGCATCGGTGGTCAATATGTGGCGGTCAGGCTGCTCTTGGCTTCGGTGGCGCGGACGGCCTCGACGCAGTGCCTGAGGTCCCTGAGATAGGCTTCACGGGCCGGCTCATGCTGCATCGAAAGCATGGTGTGCATACCCTTGGGGTCGCTGGTCAGGCCTGGAATCCAGCGACGAGCCCTCATCATCTCGGCCACGGCGTAGATGTCGAAACCGGTCGAGCCGAAATTCAGGATCGTCACATCCGGATTGGCCCATAGCTGAAGGCCAGGGATACTGGAGATCCCGTCTACATACCTGTCCACCATGGCGGCCAGCCGCACTGCGGCGCGTTCGTATCCGGCCGTTCCCAGATGGTTCAGCACGGCCCAACTTGCCGCCACCGCAGCGCCGGGACGCGAGCCGCTCATGGTCGCTGTTGCATACATCCCGCTGGGCCAGTACCCCAGTCGGAAGGTGGACCGATCCAGGTCCTCGCCTTCCCGGAAGAAGACCGTGGAAGCCGGCTTCGGGGCGAAGCCAAACTTGTGCAGATCGGCCGAGATCGAACGGACCGCGCCGTTACGGAAGTCAAACACCGGCGTGCCCCGACCGATCCGCTCGAAAAACGGCGCGATCCACCCACCGACACAGGCGTCCACGTGCAGCCAGATGCCCGACGCTGCGGCCAGTGCATTGATCTCGCTGATCGGATCGATGACGCCATGCGGGAAACACGGTGCCGAGCCCAACAGCAGCATGGTGTTGTCGTCGATCAGGCCTCGCATGGCCTCCACATCCACCCGGCAATCCGCGCGCAGGGGTGCGCGGTGGACCTCCAGGTCCATCAGGATCGCGGCCTTGTCGAACGCGGGGTGTCCGGTGACCGGCATGACGATGTTAAGCGTGGATCCGGCCTTGGTGCCGTGCGCTGCGCGGTGGCGCTCACGCGCCGCCTTTATCGCCAGCAGGATGCTCTCGGTGCCACCCGTGGTGAATACCCCCCGTGCGCCATCAGGTGCTGACAGCAGGTCCAGACCATAGTCGAGAACGTCCCGCTCCATCTGGCCAATGCCGGGGTAGGCACGTGTTGCACCTAGGGCATTCTCGGAGAAGAATTCCATGTAGGCGCGCTTGCCGATCTCGTAGGCCTCTTGCTCCGCCAGGAAGAAGAAGATTGCCGTGCGACCGCCGCGCCAGTCCGCGTCACCGGCGGTGCGTTCGTGCATCTCCTGTTGCAGGTCGGGCCAGTCGCGACCGCCCTTGGGAAAACAGGCGCGTTGTGGATCGGCCATGGCGTTCTCCTGGCAGAGTTCCAACATGACGTCCGGACCGCCGGACGCCAGAGCAAGACATCACGGGCAACGCTCGCCGCGGCCCCTGATACGTTTCAGGCTACCCTAGAACTTGGCGTTGAGTTCCAGCGAGACCTGACGCGGCTCATTCAGGGTGCAGCGCAGGGCCGTACCCCCGGTCACCGCGTTGTTGAGGCCAAACGCGGCGTTGTTCGGTTGGGTGAAGATGCCGGTACAGAAGTCCTTGTTGGTCAGGTTCTGGCCGACCAGAGCGATGGACCAGCGTTCCTCGGGCCCACGCACGGCGATACGGCCGCCAAAGGTTTTGTACCCGGCCTGACGGGAGTCGGGGTTGTTATCTCCGGCCGAGGCCAGAAGGTTGCTGGTGGTGAAGCTCATATCGGCCCGCACCATCCAGGTCAGATCGCCCATCAGGTTTCCGATGTACTGGCCAGACGCCGCGCCTTGCCATTTTGGTGAGTAAGGCAGGCGTTCGCCCGTCAGGTCCTGGGCCCCGCCGAAGCCCGGCAGGCCGGGCGCACCCTTGAACTCCAGGTACTCGGAATCCAGATAGGTGCCCGACAACGTCAGGGTTAGCGGCGGGATCGGCCTGGCCATGGTGTCAAACTCGATACCTTGCTGACGCACCTTGCCGTTGTTGCGCGTCCGGAATTGCAGACCGTCAAAGGTTCGGAACTGCAGATCCTTGATCTCGCTGCGGAAGGCCGTGACGTTGGCGGTCAGGCGACGGTCGAAGAGCTGGGATTTAACTCCAAACTCATAGTTCTTGACGGTCTCGGGAAGGAATGTGCGCCCCGCCGCGCCGGTCGGGCCGGTGGTGGCTGGTGCCGAATCGAAGCCGCCGGACTTGAATCCCGTCGAGAAGCTGGTGAACAGCATCACACCCTCGGTGGGCTTGTAGGTGCCGTTGACGCGGTAGGTGACCTGGCTGTCTGTCAGGCGCAGGTTATTGGTGACTTCAGCGGATTGAGCGGCCGCCGCATTGCGCGTGATGGCGCGGAACGTGCCTGTCTTCTTGTCCTTCGAATACCGGATACCGCCGGTGACGTCGAACTTGTCGGTGAATTTGAACGTCGCCTGGGTGTAGGCCGCGACGGACTCGGTATCCTGACTGAAATACCAGACCGAAGCACCGATCAGGGGCTGGGTGCGGCATTGAGCCAGGCGCGCCGCAGTGCTGGTATTGCGAATAAAGACTTCGCAGTACTCACGGGTCAGGTCGACGTTCTGCCCAAGGTCGTAGGCCTCGTCAAAGTAGAACAGGCCAGCGACGAAGCTAAGCCGGTTGTCGAACAGTGTCTCCGGCGACAGGAGCTGTAACTCCTCGGAGTGGTTCTGGCTGGCCGCGTTTGTGGTCCGCCGTTGAAGCTCGAGCGGGATGTTGCCGTTGGAGGCCTGGTACTGGACATTGGTCCAGTCACGGTAGCCGCTGATCAGCTTGAGCTGGTAGCCGCCGGCCAGATCCCACGACAGATCGCTGGCAACGCCGCTCTGGAAGTCGATCAGGTCGCCCTCGGTGGATTGGCGAACATGCCGGGAATAGGTGTCGGACGTGTAGGGCAGAACGCCAACACCGGGCCCGGCACCGTCGGGGTCAAGTCGCGTGAGCCAGTTTGCAAGCGTCGTCGGGGTCACGGATTTCGAAACCACCGTGATGGTGTTGTACCCGTCTCCGCTGAGGTTCTGGTAGTCGCCGCGCAGGTCCCAGGTAAGGTTCGGGGTCACCTCGTAATGCACGCCCGCGCGTGCCGAAAACCCGTCGTTTCGGCCCATCCGCTTGCCTGTGAGATCGTTGCGGTCGAAGCCGTCACTCTTGTAGGCCAGGGCCGAAATCCGGGTCTGGAGGGTCTCGGACAGGGGCATGTCTACCGAGGCGGACAACCGCTGGCGGCCGTAGTTTCCCAAGCTGGCTGTGGCCTCTGCGCCGAACGTTTGGGAAGGTTTGGTCGTGCGGATGAGCAGCGCGCCCATGGACGCATTTCTGCCGAACAAGGTGCCTTGCGGGCCGCGCAACACTTCGACCGAAGAAATGTCGTTCAGGCCGGCGAGCAGAGAGCCGATACGTGGGATGTAGACCCCGTCCACTAAGGCCGCGACGCTGGGCTCCACGGCGGTGTTTCCGCTGGTGCCGATGCCGCGCATCATGATGCGGGTGTTTGACGTGTTGGATGATGTCGCCAGATAGAGGCTGGGCGTCAGACGGCGCAGATCGCGTACGTCCTGGATCCCGGCAGCTTTCAACGTTTCGCCGCTGAAGGCCGTCACCGAAATCGGCACGTCCTGCACATTCTCGGCGCGCTTCTGGGCGGTGACCACGACCTCTTCGAGGCCGACCGTGACGTTGGCTTGGGCCAGGGCGGCGACCGGCACCCCAAGGCTTAGGACGGCAGCAGACGCGAGCAGCAGGTGACGCTTCATGGCAAGTTCCCCCAGGGGCTCGGCGCTTTCCGACACCGAATTCAGGTTCCCCAAAGGCAGATTGCCTTTCGCGCGATCTGGCGTCAACCACTTGCGACCTACCGGTAACATTATAGTATCGCCGATGCGAATAGGCGCGAGAGGGAACAGGGCATGGCTTGGGCAGGTGGAATCCGTCGGTTGGCCATTTCGGTGCTGGCGGCGGTCGCCACCGGGACCGCGGCTGACGCGGAGCCAGGGGCGCTTCCAAACATCATCGTAATTCTGGCGGACGACCTGGGCTGGGGCGATCTCGGCGTCCAGGGTGGCCGCGACGTCCGCACGCCGAACATCGACCAGTTGGCGGCGGGCGGCGTCCGCCTCACCAACTACTATGCCAACCACCCCGTCTGCGCGCCCAGCCGCGCGGCGCTGCTGACCGGGCGCTACCAGCAACGCTTCGGTTTCGAGAACAATCCAGGCGCGGCCCAGCGTGAGTCGGAGGACTTCGGACTGCCGAAGGAGTCCAAGACCCTTCCGGAGCGCCTCAAGGCGCAGGGCTACGCTACAGCGATGTTCGGAAAATGGCACATCGGCTACACCGCGACCAACACGCCTACGGCCCGTGGGTTCGACACCTTCTACGGGTTCCTGGACGGGGCGATGGCCTACACGGCGGACGGCACTACAGGGCTTAAGACGCTGATGCGCGGGACAGAACCCGCGCCGATGCCGACACACACCACCGAGGCGTTTACCCAGGGCGCGGTGGACTTCATCGCGGCGAACAAGGCCCGACCGTTCTTCATCTACGCTTCGTACAACGCGGTCCACGCGCCGCTCCAGTCTACCCAGCCCTACCTGGCGCGCTTCGCGGCGGAACCGGATCCAAGGCGAAGGGCCTATCTGGCGATGCTGGCCGCGCTCGACGACGGGGTTGGTGCGATCATCCAGGCGGTGGAACACAACGGCTTGGCGGACAACACCCTGATCGTCTTCACTAGTGACAATGGCGGACCCACTTGGCAGACGACCTCGGCCAACGGCCCGCTGAACGGGGTCAAGGCGCTCACCCTCGAGGGCGGGATCCGGGTCCCGGCGATCTTCCGCTGGAAGGGCCGTTTGCCGGAGGGAAAGACCCTTGAGTCGGTGGCGATGGAATTCGACGTGACGGCCACCGCGCTTGCGGCCGCGGGCGCGTCGATTGGTGCCGACCTCGACGGTGTGGACTTGACCCCCTTCCTCAGCGGGCAGCGAACGGGCGATGCGCACGAGCGCCTGTTCTGGCGCGCCGGGCCGCAGGGCGCCATGCGGGAAGGGTCCTGGAAGCTGGTCAAGGCGGAGGACGCCTTCTACCTGTTCAACCTGCGAAACGACATCGGCGAACGCCACGACCTCGCGACCGCCGAGCCCGCGCGCCTCGCGCGCCTCAAGGGCCAATGGCAGGCCTGGTCGGACTCGATGGCACCTGCAAAATGGGGACCGCTCAACCGCACCGGGATCGCCAATCCCGGAGAGCTCAAGGGTCTGGTGGACCGCTATGTGAAGGGCCTGCCTGTCGATCCGAAGCCGCTGTTGTATGGCGGAGGACCGGAATAGGGCGGGGCGGATGGCGGCGGGAGTGCAAGACATGGATCTGACGCGCAAGGACGCGACCGCGGCCACCCGGACGGCCCACGCCGCGACGGCGGCGGCGCTGCCGGCAGACGACGGCGGTGACTTCGCGCTGGCGAATCGGGGCTTCGTCGGATCGATCGAGGACGCCGAAGTCCCCGGTGCCTGGAGCCAGCGGCCGTTCGCCTTCCTGGAGGGAGAGCGCCCCGACACGGTCAACCCCAGTCTCTGGCGGCAGGCACGGCTGAATGCCCACCACGGCCTGTTCGAGGTAACGCCCGGCGTCTATCAGGTGCGCGGCTTCGATATCTCCAACATTACCTTTGTCGAGGGCGAGACCGGCTGGATCGTCATCGATCCGCTGACCTCGGCCCAGCCGGCGGCGGCGGCGCTGAAACTCCTGCGGGACAGCAGAGGCGACCGACCCGTCAGCGCGGTGATCTATACCCACAGCCACGTCGACCACTACGGCGGGATCCTGGGCGTGGTCTCGCTGGAGGAGATCGCCGCTGGCCTGCGGATCATCGCCCCGGAAGGTTTCCTGCAGGCGGCTGTCGCCGAGAACGTCCTGGCCGGCAATGTGATGAGCCGACGGGCAACGCACATGTACGGAGGCCTGTTGCCCAAGGACCCTCGAGGCCATGTGGACTCCGGGCTGGGCAAGGGTACCTCGACGGGCCGGGTCGCTCTGGTGGCACCCAACGAGTCGATCACCCATACGGGCCAGATCCTGATGGTCGACGGAATCGAGATCCGCTTCCAGGTAACGCCGGACACCGAGGCCCCGGCGGAGATGAACTTCTTCTTCCCGAAGTTCGGCGCGCTTTGCATGGCGGAGAACTGCACCTGCCACCTGCACAATCTCTACACGCCGCGCGGTGCCCAGGTGCGAGACGCCAAGGCCTGGAGCTTCTACATCGACGAGGCGCTGGAGCTGTTCGGTGCGGACACCAAGGTCATGTTCGCCAGTCACCACTGGCCGCGGTGGGACGCTGGTCCGGTCCGTCGATTCCTGACCCAGCAGCGCGATCTCTACAAATATATCCACGACCAGACGCTGCGGATGGCCAACCATGGCCTCAACGCCACAGAGATCGCCGAGGTCCTGCGGTTGCCGCCGACGCTCGAGGCCGAGTGGCACACGCGCAGCTACTACGGCACACTCAGCCACAACGCCAAGGCGGTCTACCAGCGCTATCTGGGCTGGTTCGACGGCAATCCGGCCAACCTGCACAAGCATCCGCCCGAGGCGGCGGGCCGGCGCTATGTAGCGGCCATGGGCGGCCCCGAGCGCCTTCTCGAGCAGGCGCGCGAGGCGTTCGTGGCGGGCGACTACCGCTGGGTCGCCGAGTTGGTCGGCCACCTGGTGTTCGCCAGTCCGGGCCATATAGAGGCCCGGGCCCTTCAGGCCGACACCTTCGAGCAGATGGGTTACCAGGCAGAGTCCGGCCCCTGGCGCGACTTCTACCTGACCGGTGCCCAGGAACTTCGCAATCCCAGGCCGTCTAGCTCCACGCCGCGGCAGGCCTCGGCCGGGCAACTGCGTACGATGCCCACCGACAACGTGCTGGATTCCCTGTCAGTGCGACTGAACGGCGAAAAGGCGGGGGTGACGGAGATCGCCTTCACGGCGGTCTTCTCCGACACCGGTGAGCGCTTCGCGGTCAGCGTCGAGAACGCGGTGCTGCACCACCGGCCGGGCGAGGGCGGGCCGCAGGTCGCGCTGACCCGGGACCTGCTGGTAGATCTAGTGCATGGTACCAAGTCGCCGGAGGAGGCCGCCCTGCAGGGGCCGGGCGCGGACGGCCTGGTCAGCCTGCTGGCGCTCCTGGATCGCTTCGACCTGTGGTTCGAGATCTCGGCACCCTAGATCGGCTCAGACGGTCAACGCCGCTACCACGTGAGCCGTGCGGATCAGGCTCCGATCCCGTCGAAAGCGTCAGCTCGGATGGAGATATCGCAATCACCCTGGACGACTTCAGGCGGTACTGACAGGCTAAAGTCACAATTCGCCCGATACCCTAAACTCGGCGAGTCGCGGCTGAAGAGTTCACATCGATGGGCGCTGATTTCGCTCATTTTTCCAGCCGCAAGAAGTGATCGGTGACAACGAAATTCGGCGATTTCGACTTAACCGTACCCCGAGACGAGTTCGCCAGATGGCTGGCGGTGCTGTCAGTCTGGCGGTGTCAGTCGAGCGACAACCGGTCCCAGTTTGGCGTATTTCTCCCAACTCCGACCTAGAGCGGTCCCGCCCTAAACACGTCCGCTTACTGGTCGGTGCAATTGAACTGACAATGCCCCGCTGCGTGATCGCGGCACCCAGGGCAGGCTGCCTGCGACAGGCCCGACTTAACTTGTCAGTTCCGTAGGGCGGGCCCAGTGAGGTCCAAGTTCTGTCCGCAAACGTGGGCCCCCTTTCAGAGAACCCATTGTCCCGTGGACGGACAGGCGGCTTTGTAAGAGGTGTGGTTCTGTTAGAGTCTGACTCATAATGTTTCTGATTGTGTTCAGGGGTTTGCGAGTCTTCGGGTCATGAGTTGGACGGAGGCCATGAGGAGCCACGCGGTTGAGCTTTTGAGTGTCTTCTCGAAGTCCTTGGCCAGGCGGCGGTTTCGGCCGAGCCAGGCGAATGTGCGCTCCACGACCCAGCGGCGCGGGAGCAGAACGAACCCCTTGGCGGTGTCGGATCGCTTGATGATCTCGATTGTCCAGTCGCCACGTCCGGCCAGGGCGTCGCGCAGTTTGTCGCCGGCATAGCCGCCGTCAGCGAAGACGTGACGCAGCCAGGGGAAGCCGGAGCGGATTGAGGTCAGGAGGTCGGGCGCGCCGTCGCGGTCCTGGATATCGGCCGCATGGACCCGCACGGCGACCAGCAGACCGCCGGTGTCGGTCAGGATGTGACGCTTGCGGCCTTTGATCTTCTTGCCCGCATCATAGCCCGTGGGGCCGCCGCTTTCCGTGGTTTTCACACTCTGGCTGTCGATCACCCCGGCGCTGGGCGAGGCTTCGCGCCCCGCCGCCTCGCGGCACGCCATCAGCAGCAGGTGATTGATCGTGCTCCACACCCCACTGTCGCGCCAGGCGTAGAAATACCCCTGCACCGTCGTCATCGGCGGAAAGTCCCCCGGCAGCATCCGCCAAGGCTGACCGCTGCGAAGAATATACAGCAGCGCCTCGGTGATCCTCCGCAACGACCATTTCGCCGGACGCCCCAGACGCGACCGCGCCGGGAGCAGGGGCTCAAGGACCGCCCACTCCGCATCCGTCAGATCGCTTGAATACCGCAGGCCCTTTCGGGCATGCTTGCGCCGGGTGATCTCAGTCCACATGTCAAATTCCGTTGATGGCTCGCACCTTCAACAGAATCACAACCGACTGGTTTCACCCAACTTCTTTTCCGGTCAGCCTCT
>JANORH010000122.1:0-3476 GCA_031415215.1 Alphaproteobacteria bacterium
TCGACGTAGCCAGTCATCGGGAAGTCCTTGCGCAGCGGATGGCCGTGGAAGCCGTAGTCGGTGAGAATTCTGCGAAGGTCCGGGTGGTTGTCGAAGAAGATGCCGTACATGTCGAACGCCTCGCGCTCGAACCAGTTGGCCGCCGGATAGACCGCAGTTGCCGAGGCCACAGGCGTATCCTCGTCGGTCTGCACCTTGATCCGGACGCGCCGGTTATGGGTCATCGACAGCAGGTGATAGACCACGTCGAACCGAAGCGGCCGCTCGGGATAGTCCGCGCCGCACAGGTCGATCAGCTGATGAAAGCCATGGTCGTCACGCAGGATCGTCAGCGCCTCGACAATGCGGCTGGCCGGACCTGCCAACGTCAGTTCGCCAAACTGCACATCAGCACTCGTAATGATGCCCTTGGCACCTTTGCAGATCGCCTTGCCCAGTTTCGTGAGATCGGCGTCCTTGACCGGCCAGGTCATCGCTCGATGGTCCCTGTCCGGCGGATCTTTTTCTGCAGTTGCAGGATGCCGTAGATCAGCGCCTCAGCGGTCGGCGGGCAGCCCGGCACATAGATGTCCACGGGCACAATCCGGTCGCAGCCGCGCACGGTCGAATAGCTGAAGTAATAATAGCCACCACCGTTGGCGCAGCTGCCCATCGAGATCACGTAACGCGGCTCGGGCATCTGGTCGTAGACCTTGCGCAGCGCCGGAGCCATCTTGTTGACCAGCGTGCCGGCCACGATCATCACGTCCGACTGACGCGGGCTGGCGCGCGGCGCGAAACCGTACCTTTCCAGATCATAACGCGGCATCGAGGCCTGCATCATCTCGACGGCACAGCAGGCCAGACCAAAGGTCATCCACATCAGCGAGCCGGTGCGCGCCCAGGTGATCAGGTCGTCAAGACCAGCCGTGACAAAGCCTTTGTCGGACAGGCGTTGTGACACGCCGTCAAAGAACGGATCATGGAGTTCGGGATCGTAGCCTTCCACGGTGGTGCGGCCCGCAGCGCCAGCCGACACAGCGTTCACGCCCGGGGGAATGATCACTCCCATTCCAGGGCTCCTTTTTTCCACTCGTAGATAAAGCCGACGGTCAGCACGCCCAGGAAGGTCATCATCGACCAGAAAGCAAATTGCGCCGTTTCCTGCGGCAGCTTCATCAGCGACACCGCCCACGGAAACAGGAAGGCCACTTCCAGATCGAAAATAATGAACAGGATCGAGACCAGATAGAATCGAACGTCGAACTTCATCCGCGCATCATCGAAGGCGTTGAAGCCGCACTCATAGGACGACAGCTTCTCGGGATCAGGCGCTTTCGGCGCGATCACCACAGCGAAGAGAATGAAAACAATGCCCAAAACCGCCGCGATCCCCAAGAAGATCGCGATCGGCAGGTACTGCAGCAAAAAGTCGTTCACATGAGTCTCCGGCGGGGGAGTCGCGGGGGTCTTCTAGACCGATCATACGGGCGTATCAAACCCACCTTGTGCGATGCAAAAACGAGCGCGACGGATGGTCACATTTCACGCTGCTCCACCGCTTGCGGCACACAAACGTTGACACGATTCCACCCCGCCCCTATCAGAGCCGCCTTCGCTCGACCGGAAGGTCCTGCGCGGGTGTAGCTCAGTTGGTTAGAGCGCCGGCCTGTCACGCCGGAGGTCGCGGGTTCGAGTCCCGTCACTCGCGCCATTTCCGTGGCGTAGTCTATTCGTCCCACGTACAGATTCCTGCGACCAGGCGCTGTTCGCTGCGCCCAGGAGCAGAAATCTATGCCATTCCCCGCCACGCACCCGGCTCTCGCCCGCGCACTCGAGGCGCAGGGCTATCAGGAACCGACCCCGGTTCAAGCCGCTGTTCTGGCCGCGCCACCCAACACCGACCTGCTGGTCTCGGCTCAGACGGGCTCAGGCAAGACTGTGGCATTTGGTCTGGCCGCAGCTATTCCCCTCCTGGGCGATGCCGAGCGGTTCGACCGAGGGGCAGCCCCCCTGTTCCTGGCCATTGCACCCACCCGAGAGCTCGCCCTACAGGTCAGCCGCGAACTCACCTGGCTGTTCGCCGCCGCCGGAGCCCGGGTTGTTACCTGCGTCGGCGGCATGGACGCGCGCCAGGAACAGCGCGCCCTCAGCGCCGGTTGCCACATCGTGGTCGGCACACCAGGTCGTCTGCGCGACCACATCGAACGCGGCAACCTGGACCTCGGCTCGCTCAAGGTCGTTGTGCTGGATGAAGCCGACGAGATGCTGGACATGGGTTTTCGGGACGATCTCGAGGAAATTCTCGACTCTACGCCCGGAGATCGCCGCACCTTCCTGTTCTCGGCCACCATCGCCAAGGAAATCGCGTCGCTGGCCAAACGCTACCAACGCGACGCCGTGCGCATAGACACCATCCGCCGCGACGAGGCCCACGGCGACATCGAGTACCGCGCCGTCCGCGTGGCACCAAACGAGATCGAAAACGCCGTCGTCAACCTGCTGCGTTACTTCGAGAGCCCCGGCGCACTGATATTCTGCGCCACGCGTGAGCGGGTTCGCCACCTGTACGGTGCTCTACGTGAACGCGGCTTCTCCGCTGTTCAGCTTTCAGGAGAGCTATCCCAGAAGGAACGCGCCGACGCCCTGCAGTCCCTGCGGGACGGCCATGCCCGGGCCTGCGTCGCGACCGACGTGGCGGCGCGCGGTCTCGACCTGCCAGATCTCGGTCTGGTCATCCATGCAGACCTGCCAACCAACACTGCCGGCCTGCTCCACCGGAGCGGACGCACGGGACGCGCAGGAAAAAAGGGCGTTTCCGTCGTCGTCGTCCCGCACACCAAGCGCCGTCCAGCAGAGCGCCTGTTCTCGGTCGCCAACCTCAACGTGGAATGGTCCGGCCCGCCGCTGGCCGAGGAAATTCGCGCGAAGGACCAGATCCGGCTGTTCGAAGATCCTCTGCTGAACGAGCCCCCCTCGCCTGAGGAACTGGAGCTTGCCGCCAAGCTGCTAGCCGACCGCTCGCCAGAAGCCGTAGCCGCGGCCTTGATCCGCCTTCACCGCTCGCGCCTGCCCGCCCCGGAAGAAATGTTCGATGATCGTGGCGGTGGCGACAATCGTGGCCCCCGTCCGGACCGTGGACAGGACAGCGCCCCAGCGCGTGGCCCGCGTCTGGATCACGGCTCACGCACTGAGTACACGCCCACCGGCGATTCTACCTGGTTCCGCCTGCCGGTCGGTCGTTCCAAGAACGCTGACCCGAAGTGGCTGGTGCCGCTGATCTGCCGTCTGGGCCATGTGACAAAAAAAGACATCGGCCTGATCAAAATCTTCGACAACGAGACCAAGTTCGAGATCACCCGCGAGGCCGAGCCTCGCTTCCGCGAGGCGATCAAGGCCGCTGGCGACTCTGGCGATATCCGGATCAATCCGGCGGGAGCCCCCGGTGCCGCGCCGCCGCGCGCGGCGGGCCCTCGCCCCGACCGCGGCCCCCGTCC
>JANORH010000123.1:0-1966 GCA_031415215.1 Alphaproteobacteria bacterium
CGGATGGCTCTGACGAGCGGCTTCTGACCACCAGCTATCTGGACGAGGGACCGACCTGGGCGCCCAATGGCCGGGTGCTGATGTTCTCCCGCGAGACGCCGGGCGGCCCGCCCAAGCTCTGGAGCGTGGATGTCACCGGCCGGATTTTGCAGCCGGTGCCCTATCCGGGCGCGGGCTCTGACCCGGCGTGGTCACCCTTGCTCAACTAGTCTTGCGTCAAACTGCTGACCGATAGAATCTGATAGTGAATTGCAACCGTAATCCGAGGAGATGCAGATGATCCGTAGCGTAAACGGCAACACCGCGTTCCGCCTGGCGCTTATCGGCGTCGTCGCTGCATCTCTCGCAGCGTGCGCCACCAAGAAGCCGATGCCCATCCGTACCGAGGCTCCGCCCGCCCAGACCCAGACACCGCCGCGCACCGAGCTGCCGCCCGCCCAGCCCGGCGTGACCCAATTGCCCACCGGTGCCCTGCCAGGTTCGACCCAGGACTTCGTCGTCAATGTGGGCGATCGCGTCTATTTCGACACCGACAGCCACGACGTGCGCGACGACGCCCGGCCTCTGCTGGACGCGCAATCCACCTGGCTTCGCCGTTATGGCGCGGTGGCGGTGCGGATTGAAGGCAACGCCGACGAGCGCGGCACGCGTGAGTACAATCTGGCCCTGGGGGCCCGCCGTGCCAACTCGGTCCGTGACTATCTGATCAGCCAGGGCGTCACGGCCGATCGCATCGCCACCATCTCGTTCGGCAAGGAATCGCCGCTCGACGCCGGGTCCGGCGAGGCCTCTTGGGACAAGAACCGCAACGCCCGCACGGCCGTTGTCTCCGGCGCGCAGTAGGTCGTGAGGATCCGCCATCCGTTGCTGGCAGGTCTGGCGCTGGTCGTCGCGTTGACGGCTGGCCCAGCCCTGTCCCAGACACCCATGGAAGATCCCCTGGACGCCCGAGACGCCAAGCGCGTCGAACGAATGGAAAAGGTCGTCCGCGAGCTCAGGTCCATCGTCTTCCAGCTGCGCGACACCGGCAAGCCCGTGGTCGTGCAACCGGCGGACACCGACGCGCGCATGGCCGAGATGGCGACTAAACTCGCCGATCTTGAACAAACCCTGCGCGGCCTGAACGGCTCGTTCGACACCGCGACCAGCGACGTTGACCAGGGCCGCCGTGAAAATGCGGCGCTGAAAAAGGAACTGATCACGCTTTCCGAGCGCCTGGCGGTTCTGGAACAGAAGCAGGCCCAGATGGCGACGTCCATCGCACCGTCGGAGGGCGTGGCAGTGGCCCCTGCGGCCTCAGCGAGTGATCCGGCCAGGTTTTTCGCCCAGGCCCGGCAGCTTATGCTGGCCGGTGACTACGATGGTGCCAAGGCCGCGTTCTCTGCTTTCATTGAAACCTGGCCCGACGTGTCCCGCACGCCCGAAGCCCGTTACTGGCTTGGCAAGACCCTGACCGTCCGCGCCGCCCACGCCGACGCCGCCAAGGCCTATATCGGTGCCATTCGCGGGTGGCCGCAGATGCCCTGGGCACCGGACGCTGTGGTCGAGCTGGCTCGTTCGCTGGTGGCGCTCAAGAAACCGGCAGATGCCTGCCAGACGCTGGCGGAATTTGCGCGGCGCTATCCGAAACCTCCCGCCAATGTGCAAAGCCGTGCGGCAGCGACCCGCACCCAGGCCAAGTGTGCGGTGTAGGGCCCTATTTGGCGTTCGAGACCAGATAAGGCTCAATCCCAAAAAAACGTCTCGTCATTGCCCGGCTTGTCCGGGCAACCCATAAACGCAGGCGGTGCTGAAGGAACCTCGGCGGCGACGCTTTGGCTCTATCCAGGCGTTTATGGGTCACCCGGACAAGCCGGGTGATGACGAGATTATTTGGGGGGTATCGAGCCTCCTGAGGATGCGATGGTTCAAGGGAAGTGCTCTTTATCGATCCCCGTTCAGACGCGCCTTGACCTGCGCCTGCTGA
>JANORH010000124.1:0-17487 GCA_031415215.1 Alphaproteobacteria bacterium
TCTGCCCAAAACCCAGAAGGCTACCTAAAGCTCGTAGACACTCTCGGAATCAGAGTAAAATAACCCGCACTGAGACACCCCGCACCAACTATGGTGCTGGGAATCGCAAGGCCGGTAAAACAAGTGTTTTAATGACCACGCGAGGGTAGTAATTAACAATTCGCTAGAGAAGAGTAGCTTTTAACATTAATCGTGAGCGGCAATATGCATTGTCTTTCGTGGTGAATGCTAAATACGAAATTCTCTCAGTAACGAAAGGAACATAATGGGCGAGACAATACATCCATTTGGACAGAAAATAATAACAGTAAAAGGTGACTTTGGTGGCAAAGAACTTACCTTAGAGTACGGCCGCTTCGGCTTCCTCAGCGATCCTGCGCTCACATACCAGGGGAAACCCAACAAGTTCTTCCAGCGGCTCGTCCTGAACGACGCGCCCGTGATTGGAGATGTCAGTTTCCACCCTGCATTCAACGGGTAGACTGGCGTGTCACGGTGCCGGTGGCGGGCTCAAAGCAGCGCGAAGGTCCCTCAGCCCACCGGCTCCGGCGTCTTCTCCATCACAAAGTCGTTCGGGTTGGGCTCCAGGGTCGCGCGCCAGTAGTCGATCAGGCCATAGGGCCAGTTCTGGCTGACCCGGCCGAATTCGTTCTTGTACCAGCTGGACACATTGGGCGAGCCCCAGGCCCAGCCGCCGTTAGCCTCGTCAACCGCCGCGTTGAAGGTGTCGAACACCGACTGTTTCGGCTCCATGGCCCTCGCACCCGTCTCGGCCAACAGCTTCAGGCAGCCCAGGATGTAGCGGACCGAACACTCCGAGAAGAAGATGATCGAGCCGTTGACCACGATGTTGGTGTTGGGACCGTAGACTGTGAACAGGTTCGGGAACCCCGGATTGGTCATGCCCAGATAGGCGCGCGCGTCGCCGCCCCAGGTCTCGTGCAGATCACGCCCGCCCCGTCCCTTGATTTTCAGGAACGACAGAAAGTTGGATGCCTGGAACCCGGTGCCATAGATCAGCACGTCGACTTCGTGTTCGACGCCATCGGCCGTGACAACACCCTTCGGCGTGATCCGGACCACCTTGTCGGTGACCAGCTCGACGTTGTCGCGCTTCAGCGCCGTCAGCCACACCCCGTTGTCCAACACCGAGCGCTTTCCGCCGATGGGGTATTGCGGGATCACCTTGGCGGCCAGATCGGGACGATCAGTCACCTGCGCCAATAGCCCGGCTGTCGCCATGTCGCGCAGCGCGGCGTTCTCGGCGCTGACGGCGTGGGGCGAACCGTTCCAGGCCGGATCGGTCTTCAGCATGGGCAAGGCACCCTCGGTGGACATCCAGAACAGCCAGAATCGATACCACTTGTCGAAGAACGGCACGTGCTCCAGCGCCCATTTCATGCCGTCGGGCACGTCCTCGTGATAGTGCGGCACCGACATGCCCCAGGGCGGGGTGCGCTGAAACACCGTCAGCTTCGCCAGGTCCGGCGCGATCTCCGGAACGAACTGATAGGCCGACGCGCCCGTGCCGATCACGGCGACGCGCTTGCCCTTCAGGTCTACATCGTGCCGCCATTCTGCGGAATGGAAGGCAGGACCGGCAAACGTACCCATGCCCTCAATTTCCGGAAAACGGGGCCGGTTCAACTGGCCAACGGCGGTAACGACAGCGGTGGCCTCGATGGCTTCCGTCGTGCCGTCCTTGCGCTTCAGCGCTGCGTGCCAGACTCCCTTCGCTTCATCCCAGGTCAGGGTTTCTACCATGGTTTCAAAGCGGATTTTCTTGCGCAGGTCATATTTGTCGGCGATGCCCCGGAAGTACTTCAGCAACTCCGGCTGGGGCGAAAAGTGCTGCGGCCACGCATGGTTGGGCTCGAACGAATAGCTGTACATGTGGTTCGAGTTGTCCACCCGACAGCCGGGGTAGGTGTTTTCGAGCCAGGTTCCGCCGACGTCGGCGTTTTTGTCGACGATTTCGAAGGCCACACCGGCCTGTGCCAGACGAATTCCAGTCAGAAGGCCCGACATCCCGGCCCCGATCACCAGAACGCTGAGCTTGCACGCTGCCTCCCTTAACTGCGGCTGGTCGAACTTCGGATCCTTGCTGCTGGTTCCAGCCAGAGCCAGTTCATCAACCAGGAATTCGGTATAAATTTCCGGGATCGGGGCTCCGGCGACAAAGTCCATCTGACGACGCAGAAGGGCGTGTTCGGTGCTTGGCAAAGCCAGCGGCTTGCCGCCCAGATAGCTTCGGATGGCGGCAGCGGCCTGTTTACGGATCTTGGTCTGCTCGGCCTCGGGAATGCCCGCGTCCGCGCGTTGCAGGGGATTGTATGTGGGCTTCCAGGCCTCGCGCAGCCACTCCGGATCACCGGTCATGTGAACCAACGCTGTCATCAGGGCCGGCAAATGGACGTCCTTCAGGACCTCTTCGAGGTCTGCGGGAATTTCGGCCATGTCTATCCTGCCCTGGGTTATCGTTGTTCGGTTGGGTCGATCATGCCCCCGCTGTCTGCTGAGCGGAAGGTATTCCGTTGCGGCATGCGTCACTGCGACTGCGCGGCCTGAATGCGGTGCATGACGGCGTCAGACAGCGTGACCTCGGTTGCAGCGACGTTCTCCCGGAGATGTGACATCCGGGTCGCCCCGAACACGGCGGCGCTGATGTGCGGATTGGCCAGTACCCAGGCCAATGCCGCCTGCGCGCCGGCAAGGTCAGGCAATGCGTTCAGAAAACGGAACCGGGTGCCTCGGATGAGGTCACGGCGATGTTTCGTCACAGCGCGGGCGGCGTACCAGAGGTCGCGCGGCGCCTTGATGCGCGACAGCAGAGATTGCGTGTGACCCATGGCTAACGGCATCCCCGCCAGCACGCCTTTCCCTGCGGCTGCGGCGCGTTTGATCAACGGCTCCCGTTGATGTCGAAGGACATTGTAGTCAATCATCACGACGTCAATTTCCGCGAGACCAACGGCGTGCTCGATGACACCTGGGTCAAAGCTGTTTAGACCGACCGCGCGTGCCAGCCCCCTCGCCTTCAAATCGGCCAGCGTCTCGATCAGGCGATCCAGTTCATGGATGGAAGGGCCGTGCAGTTGAAGCAAACCCAGCGTCTCAACACCCAGATTGCGCAGGCTTTGCTCTGTGCTCGCGACAATAGCCTCCGGCGACATGTCGCGGGCGATCCTTCCGCCTCCGGCATGATAGGTCCCGGCTTTCGTGGCCAGGACCAGGCTCTCGATGTTTCGACCTTTCAATGCCCGGCCCAGTCTTGGCTCGGCCTCGCCGGCAGAATAGCTGCTGCCGGTGTCGAAAAGCGTCACGCCCTGGTCCAGCGCTTCATTGACCAGGTCCAGCGCAGTCCCTTCGTCAAAGGCCGCCATGCCCCACCAGCTGGCACAACCGAACCCCAGTTCGGAGACCGTGAGGCCAGTCGTTCCAAGGGATCGATACCGCATTCGCTACAGCGCCCACGCGCACTTCCAGGATGGCGCGCCGACGAGGGTCCTCAACGAGATCTCCTGTGTCGGCAGTGTGGACATGCCGAAGCCGACGGTCCGCGATCTCGAATGCCACGGCTTTAGCGTGATCCACAAGCCACAACAGATATCGCACAGGCCCTATGCGTCCGGGCACGCGTTGGTCTAGAAGGCCACCCGAAGGGCGGCTAGCTCAGCTGGTCAGAGCATCTCGTTTACACCGAGAGGGTCGGCGGTTCGAACCCGTCGCCGCCCACCATCCGCGTCCAGGCTCAGCTGTTGAGGGTGCTTTTGAGAGAGTCTCCCACCCGAAACCGGCAACTGTGCGAGGCTGGACGCTTGACCTTTTCGCCGGTCTTTGGATTTCGGGCGAGGCCTGCGGCCCGTTTGACCGGCATAAAGCTTCCGAAGCCGATCAGCCGTACCTCATCGCCCGCTTTCAGCGAGTCCGAGACCGAGACGATGAAAGCGTCTAGCGCGCCCTTCGCCTGAGCCCTGTTGAGGCCGGCTTTGTCGGCGATCGCCGATACGAGTTCGGCTTTCGTCATATGCGTTCTCTCCCAGCCCGTTTTCTTGTTTTTTTGAGCGAGAAGGGTCTTTGGGCCCCCGCCCTCCTCCGCTGGCGGGGAGTAAATGCCGGAAGCGACCGCGCGTCAAACGCCAGCGGCGCGGAATGGCTCCCGCGCCGCCTTGTCATCGCAAAATCACAGCAGAAGTTAGTGCGCCCTCATTCCGTCTGCGGCGTCGCCATCGTCAGCAATCACGGAGACTGGAACCACTTCCGTCCACTCGATCGCCACCGGCTGACGGACAAGGGCTTTGGCGAGCACCTCGTCCATAGTGCTGACCGGGACGATCTCCAGTTGCGACAGCACGTTCTGCGGGATTTCGGCGAGGTCCTTCTCGTTTTCCTGCGGGATCAGCACGGTCTTCACGCCGGAGCGCAGCGCCGCGAGCAGCTTTTCCTTAAGGCCCCCGATAGCCGTCACCCGACCGCGCAGCGTGACCTCGCCGGTCATTGCCATGTCGGCCCGGATCGGAATGCTGGTCAGCACAGAGACAATCGCCGTAGCCATGGCCGCGCCGGCAGAGGGTCCGTCTTTGGGCGTGGCCCCGTCCGGCACATGGATGTGCACGTCGGTGCGTTCGAACGACGGCGGCTCGATGCCGAACTTGGTAGCCCGGCTGCGGACGTAGGAATTCGCCGCCGAGATCGACTCCTTCATCACGTCCTTCAGGTTACCGGTAATGGACATCCGCCCCTTGCCCGGCATCTTGACGGCCTCGATGGTCAGGATGTCGCCACCGAATTCGGTCCAGGCCAGGCCGGTGATGATGCCGACGGCATCCTCAGCGTCCGTCTCGCCGTAGCGGTACTTCTGAACGCCGGCGTATTTCGCCAGCCGCGCATCGTCGATTGTGATCGAGATCAGCGTCTCGCGGCCCAGATCCCGCACGGTCTTGCGCGCCAGATTGCCCAGTTCACGTTCCAGACCCCGGACGCCGGCTTCGCGCGTGTAGTAGCGGATCAGGCCCCGAATGGCCTCTTCCGGCACCACGAACTCTTCCGGTTTCAGGCCGTGATCCTTGGTCAATTTGGGCAAGATGTGCCGCTTGGCAATCTCGACCTTCTCATCCTCGGTGTAGCCGGGGATACGAATGATCTCCATCCGGTCCAGCAGCGGTTGCGGCATGTTCAGGCTGTTCGCCGTGGTAACAAACATCACCGGCGACAGGTCGTAGTCGACCTCCAGATAGTGGTCGGCAAAGGTCGAATTCTGCGATGGATCCAGCACCTCGAGCAGCGCCGACGACGGGTCACCGCGGTAGTCGGAGCCCATCTTGTCGATCTCATCCAGCAGGAAGAAAGCGTTGGTGGACTTGGCCTTCTTCATCGACTGGATGATCTTGCCGGGCATGGACCCGATGTAGGTCCGACGGTGACCACGAATCTCGGCCTCGTCGCGCACGCCGCCCAGCGACACGCGCACAAACTCCCGGCCCGTCGCCTGAGCAATAGAACGGCCAAGTGACGTCTTGCCGACGCCGGGAGGGCCCACGAGGCAGAGGATCGGCCCTTTCAGCGAGCCTGTACGGCTCTGCACCGCCAGATACTCCAGGATCCGTTCCTTGACCTTCTCCAGGCCGTAATGGTCGTCGTTGAGGGTGTCTTCGGCCTTCTGCAGGTCGATGGGCTTCTGCTTGGCCTTGCCCCACGGGATCGACAGCAGCCAGTCCAGATAGTTGCGGACGACCGTCGATTCCGCTGACATCGGGCTCATGTTGCGCAGCTTCTTCAGCTCGGCATCAGCCTTGGTCCGGGCTTCTTTGGAGAATTTGGTCTTCTTGATGCGCTTTTCGAGGTCGGCCAGCTCGTCGCGCTGGTCGTCCTGCTCGCCCAGCTCGCGCTGGATCGCCTTCATCTGCTCGTTCAGATAATACTCGCGCTGGGTTTTTTCCATCTGCCGCTTCACGCGGTTGCGGATCTTCTTCTCGGTCTGCATGACCGAGATCTCGCCCTCCATCAGGGCGTAGACCTTTTCCAGGCGCTTCACGACATTGAACACTTCCAGAAGCTGCTGCTTCTCGGCGATCTTGACCGACAGGTGGCCCGCGATGCGGTCGGCCAACTCGCTGGGATTATCGATCTGCGGGATCGCGGCCAACGCCTCGGGCGGGACCTTTTTGTTCAGCTTCACGTAGTTTTCGAACTGCTCGGTCACCGCGCGACTCAGGGCCTCGGCCTCGGGCGATCCGACGCCATCCTCCTGAACCATGGCGATTTCGGCTTCGTAGAAATCGCCTGACGAGGTGAAACGCGTCACGCCGGCGCGCGCCTTGCCCTCGACCAGCACCTTCACCGTGCCATCCGGCAGCTTCAGGAGTTGCAGGATCGTGGCCACCACGCCGACGTCATAGATGGCATTCGGCGACGGATCGTCGTCGTCCTTGTCCTTCTGGGTGACGAGCAGGATCTGCTTGGCTTCCGCACGCATGGCTTCTTCAAGCGCGCGCACGGACTTCTCGCGCCCGACAAACAGCGGCACCGGTTGATGCGGAAACACCACAATGTCCCGCAGCGGCAGGATCGGCAGGATCTTTGTATCTGACATAACGCTTCTCAAAACTCCTGGCCGGCCTGGTGACTTCAGGCCTGACCCTACCGGATCGTGGTCACTCAAACGATGCGCTTGAGTCGGACAACCCGTCCGGCGAACCCCGGCGAATTGTTCGATGATTCATGTGGACAGTTTTCAGCGCCATTCAAGCGCGGCCCGATCCTGGTGCGACATTGCGTCCCTTCGTGCCTGATACGCCGGATCGAACTGGAAGGACGCGACGCGCACGGATCGAAGCCCCGAACACCCTGGCAGGTTAGGAAATGAGGTCGCATATCTCAACCCTTACCTCTCCCGCGAATTAGCGGAAGGGGGACCGTCCGCCAAAGCGTGGTGCAGACAACCAGGTTCAGGCGGCGACTTCCCGCGCGCCGTATCTGGCGTCGAACACCGCAGGCAGGATGTCCGGCAACCCCAGCAGCGGCCCAGACGAGAGCAGCAGGATCACTTCGTCGCCGCCCAGGCGGCTCAGCGCATCGGTCGCGGCTTCTGCGGTTTCTACGCCCTGCACGGCCATGCCCGTCTCCGCCACCCGGCCCAGAATTTCCGCAAAACTTGACTGGCTGTGGCTGGTCTCGCCGTGGTGGGGCGGGGGCACCACCAGGACGCGGGCGACACCCTGAAACACCGTGTCATACCAGTGCAGCGCGTCGCGGGACCGCCAGGAGAAGGTGTGGGGTTCGAACACCACCGTCAGCGGACGGGTGGGGTAGTGCAGCAGCATGGCCTCGATGGCCGAGCGGGCCTTTTCGTAGGATGAGCCGAAGCCCTCGATCACCGGCACGCCGGAACGGGTGGTCAGGCGGTCGAGGCGGCGGCGGATGCCGGCGAAGCTGGCCACGGCGCGGGCCAGCGCCGCCTCGCCCACCAGCCCGCGCTCCAGCAGATAGCCACAGGCGCCGACGATGTTCTCGATGTTGTGCGCGCCCAACAGGGTTGTGGTCAGGGCGACACGCCGCCCGTCGGGACCGCACAGGGTGAAGCGCGAGACGTCGCCGAACCGGACGTCCTCGGCATACCAGCCGTCGCAGGGGTCTGTGTCGTACCAGACGATCCGGCAGGCGGCCTCGCCCGCGATGGCGCGGATCGCCGGGTGCTCGCGGGCCATCAGCAGGCCGTCCACCGGAATCAACTGCAGCAGCTCGCGGAACGGTGCCTCATAGTCGGCGAAAGTCGGGAACACGTTCACATGGTCGTGGACCAGGCTGGTCAGCAGCACATCGCGCGGATGATAAAGCACGAACTTGGAGCGACGATCATTGGGTCCGACGATATACTCATCTCCCTCCAGCACCACCTGCGCCGCCCTGCCCCAGTGGCCGGTGTCGGGCAGCGAGGGCGAGATCGCGCCGATCATCCAGCCGGCATCTACGTCGGCCTCGCGCAGGATGTGGGCCATCAGGGCCGAGCACGTGGATTTGCCGAACGAACCCGCCACCACGGTGTTGCTGCGGGCTACGGTCGCCTCGCCCACCAGTTCCGGAAATGTGGTGATGCGGATCCCGCGCCGCCGCGCCGCCTGGACCTCGACATTGGTCTCGCCGCCCAGTTTGGCGCTGGCACCCAGCACCAGCAGGTCCAGATCGTCGGCGAGATTGGCCGGATCGAACGCCCAGCTGATTCGGAAGCCCAGACCCTCCACGTAGGTCGACATCGGCGGAAAGACGTCAGCGTCGGATCCACTGACCGTATGGCCCGCCTCGCGCATCATCAGCGCCGCCGCCGCCATGCCCGTGCCCGCGATACCGGTAAAGTGGATGCGCATGCCGCAGGTCCCTGAACGATCTCAAAGGCCTTGATCGACCGATCCGCCGGTTTCGTCCAGTCGCGGCAGGTCGCGTTAACCCGGTCTTAATCATGAAAGCCCAGCTTGAGCTGGTCTTCTGTGAAGACACCCCACCATCACCAACTTCATTTGGCCCGGCGCTCGCGTCGGGCTCTTTTTTCGGAGTTTGCGGCAACCCAAGCCCGAGCTTGCGCGGCCCGGCCGGGCAGCGTATAGCCCCGCCCCTCGACGGCCTGATCCCGGATAGCTCAGCTGGTAGAGCAGTCGGCTGTTAACCGACTTGTCGCAGGTTCGAGTCCTGCTCCGGGAGCCATCGAGACCGCTTTTGGGTCGAACCACCGGACGGTGGATCAAGACCCCTAGCTTCAGGACCAGAGCGCGGCATACTGGTGGCGACGCGCCCTCCCCTTCTCCCGACCGGCGGCCCATGGACATAGAACAGCTGATCGCAACCTACGGTCCGCTGGTGATCACGCTGGGCGCTGCGTTCGAGGGACAGACGGCGGTCATCATCGGGGGCATTCTGGCGCACAATGGCGTGCTGTCTCTGGGCGTGGTGTTTGCGACCGGGGCTCTCGGGTCAGGCGTTCTGGATCATCTGTTGTTCGTGCTGGGCCGCAGTTTTCGCCACACTGCCTTTGTCCAGCGCTTTATCGCCAGGCCAGGTTTTGCCAAGACCCTGCAACTGATCGAGCGCTACCCGAACGCCTTTATCCTCAGTTTCCGCTTCCTGTTCGGCCTGCGCGCGGCTGGACCGGTCGCCGTCGGGGTCTCGCAGGTGTCGCACTGGCGGTTCGCCATCCTGAACGCCCTGGGATCCTGCCTGTGGTCCGGCCTGTTCGCCGGCTTCGGCTATGCGCTGGGGCCCGTCGCCCTGACGCTGTTCGACCAGCTTGGGCCCCACGCCGGCTCGATCGCCCTGGCGGTGACCGGACTGGTACTGGTGGCGGGCCTGATCGCCTGGCGTTGGCATTTATGGAACCGGCGCGAACGCCCGATCCGGTAGCTTCTACCAGACCCCCACGTTAGGCATTGAGGCCCAGGGCTCGGCGGGCGCGAGCGCCGGGCCGGCCTGCAGCAATTCTACCGAGATGTTGTCCGGCGAGCGGATGAAGGCCATCCGTCCGTCGCGAGGCGGACGATTAATGACCACGCCGCCGTCCCGCAGCTTTTGGCAGGCCGCATAGATGTCATCGACCGCATAGGCCAGGTGACCGAAGTTGCGACCGCCGCTGTAAGCCTCGGGGTCCCAGTTGTAAGTGAGCTCGACGGTCGGGGCCTGTCCCGCCCGGGCGGCGGCTTCGTCGCCCGCCGCACACAGGAACACCAGCGTGAACCGGCCCATCGGATTTTCGGCTCTGGACACTTCCTTAAGGCCAAGCTTGTCACAATAGAAAGAAAGCGAGGCGTCGAGATCGGTGACGCGAACCATGGTGTGCAGGTATCTCACTGGTGTTTTCGTCCCTGAATTTGCTAGAAAGCGACCCATCGACTCGCGGAATGCGTGAAACTGTCCCACGCCACAATCGTGGACCAGATGATTTCGATGAAGACGATATCAGATCTGTCCGCAATTTCATTTGCCGTCAGGTTTGCGCGGCATCACAAGGACGGCAAGTCGCCACATCAAGGCGAGCCGCTGGCGTGATCGACTTCAAGCGGCAAAAGAGGGCTGGGGATAGAGTTTCATGCGTCTGAAATCGCAGCACGCCTTCATACTGGCCATCGCGGTAATTCTGATCCTGTTCTTTGGGCTGGGTTCCTTGTTCAACAATCGCGGCGCGAATCGCGAGGAAGCCGGCGCGACGCCCAAACCGGCTGGGCCACAGGCCGTGCAGGTCCGCCTCACGCCGGAGACATCGCGCCCTGTCGAAGTTATTCTACGTGGCCGAACAGAGGCGGCGCGCACGGTCATCGTGCGCTCCGAGACTGCGGGCGTCGTCGTGGCGGCACCGGCAACGGAGGGCAGTTTCGTGGCGAAGGGTCAGCTCCTGTGCCGGTTATCTGTAGACGCGCGTCAGGCCTCTCTTGATCAAACCCGCGCGGCGCTGAAATCACGTCAGCTTCAGCGCGAAGCGGCGGCGCAGCTGGCGGAAAAGGGTTTCCGCTCGCAGACCCAGGTGCTGGAAGCCCAGGCGAACCTCGACGCCGCCCAGGCAGGCGTTCGTCAGGCGGAAATCGTCCTCAACCAGGTGAATATCCGGGCACCGTTCGCCGGGGTATTTGACAAGCGCGACGCGGAAATCGGAACCTATCTCGCCCCCGGACAGGCCTGCGGGACCATGATTGAGCTCAACCCTCTACTCGTGGTCGGAGATGCGCCTGAAACCGAGGCCGGCAAGCTGCGGGTCGGTGCCACAGCCCAGGCGCGACTGGTCTCGGGACAGATCCTGACGGGTCGGGTTCGCTATGTCTCGCGCGAGGCCGACGCCCAGACCCGCACCTATCGGGTGGAAATCGTCGCGCAGAATCCGGGAAACAGCGTCAGGTCCGGGCTGTCGTCCGATCTGCGGATCGAGGCGGGATCCGGCTCGGCCCACCTTGTGCCCGTTTCGGCGCTCGTGCTCGACGCCGCCGGCCGACAGGGTATCCGCCAGGTCGTGAATGGCGACCGGGTCGCCTTTGCGCCCATCACTGTGCTTGAGGAGACCTCGGGCGGGGTCTGGGTTAGCGGCCTCAGGGGCTCCGTCCAGATCATTACCGTCGGCCAGTCCTTTGTGGCGGATGGTCAGAAAGTTAAGGTCGCCCAGGCCCGCTAGGGTCCGGCGTCCTTGGGAGAATCGGGATGATCGGCGGCCTCATCGACGGAGCCATCAATCGGCGAAAGGTCGTACTCGGCGTCACCGTCGTGGCAGCGATCTTTGGCTTCTTTGCCTACATGGCCATGCCCCGCGAGGCGCAGCCGAACATTGATGTGCCCTATATCATCGTGGTGGTCCCCTTCCCCGGGGTCTCGCCCGAAGACGCCGAACGCCTGCTGTTGAAGCCGATGGAACTGGAACTCCAGACTATCCAGGGGCTCGAGAAAATGAGCTCGGTGGCCCGGCAGAATTCCGCTGTTGTCACCCTTGAGTTCGAGCCGGACATCAAGACCGATCTGGCCCTTGCTGATGTACGGGCCCAGGTCGATCTGGCGCGCGGCAAGTTCCCGCCCGATGCGGAAGAGCCGATCATCCAGAAGGCCAATTTCACCCAGGACGCTGTGATCCGGATCATGCTGTACGGCCCGGCGCCGGAGCGGGAGCTTTTCCTGGTTGCCCAGCGCCTGAAGGATCGTCTTGAGGCGACAGAGGGGGTTCTCGACATTTTCCTGGGCGGCGTCCGTGAGGAACTTCTGGAAGTCACGGTCGATCCCCTACGTATGGAGGCCTACGGCGTTACCACCGGCGAAATCGCTCAGATCATAGGCCGTAACAATCAGTTGGTCCCGGCTGGCAATCTGAGGTCCGGTACGGGCCAGTTCGCCGTCAAGGTGCCGGGTGTCATCGAGAAACCGCAGGACATTCTCAACCTGCCGATCAAGAGGAACGGTGACCGGGTCGTCACCATGGGTGATATCGCCGAGGTGCGACGGACCTTCAAGGATCCGACCTCGATCAGCCGGTTTAACGGCCAGCCCGCCTTTGCGATCGAGGTCAACAGGCGCAGCGGTGCCAACATCCTGGATACAGTCGCGGCCGTAAAGAAGGTCGTGGCCGACGAACAGAGGCATTGGCCGTCCACGGTCAGCGTCGACTACACGTCCGACGAATCCGACTTCATCGCGCGGACCCTCAACATCCTGGAAGGCGGCATCCTGACCGCCAGCCTTCTGGTGATGGTGATCATCGTCGCGAGCCTCGGAATTCGGCAGGGACTGATCGTGGGAATGGCGATCCCGACATGCTTCCTGCTGGCCTTCCTGATGATCAACGCCATGAACATCACACTGAATCAGATGGTGATGTTCGGCATGGTGCTGGCCGTCGGCATCCTGGTGGATGGCGGCATCGTGGTCGTGGAATACGCGGATCGGAAGATGGCCGAGGGTCTGCCAAAGGAGCAGGCCTTTGCGGCTGCGGGCAAGCGGATGTTCTGGCCCGTCGTCAACGGCACGCTGACAACGCTGTGCGCGTTCCTGCCGTTCATGTTCTGGAACTCGATCCCCGGAAAGTTCATGAGCTTCCTGCCGCTGACACTGTTCTTCGTGCTGGGCGCGTCGATCTTCATCGCCCTGGTCTTTACCCCGGCGCTGGGATCCCTGTTTGGTCGCAAGACCGCCGTCGACGAGGAACTATTGGCCGAGATCGTGAAATCGGAACAGGGCGACCCGCGTCAGATGTCCGGCTTCATGGGCTGGTACGCCAACTTCCTGACCGTTCTCGGACGCCATCCGACCCGGACGCTGTCGGCGGCGTTCCTCGTGGTCTTCGCGATCATTTTCTGGTTCGGCAGCACGCCGCACCGCAGCGTTTTCTTCCTCGAGCAGGATCCGGAGTTCGTCTCGGTCTATATCAAGGCCCGGGGCAACATGTCACCGGAGGCGCAGGACGCCCTGGTCAGACAGGTCGAAAACCGCGTGATCGGCACAAAGGGCGTGCGGGCGATCTATGTCCGCTCCGGCGGCTTCACCACCAACGGCGGACCACAATCACCGCCGAACGACACGATCGGTTCGATCCAGGTCGACTTCGAGCACTATGAAGAGCGGGTGGCGCTGGGGCTGCGTGGGGACGAAATCGCCAGGAGCATCCGGACCCGGATCGGCGAAATCCCTGGCCTGCAGATCGAAGTGCGCAAACCTCAAGGCGGGCCGCCGACGGGCAAGGACCTGCAGGTGCAGCTTCTCAGCCGCGATCCCGCCGCCCTCGACCGGGCCGCCAACCTGGTAAAGGCGAAATTCGCGCAAGACCGTCAGCTGATCGAGCTGGAGGACAACCGCACTTCGCCGGGTATTGAGTGGAACCTGACGGTCGACCGCGAGGCAGCCGGTAGATACGGCGTCGACGTGGTCTCCTTGGGCCAGACGATCCAGTTCCTGACCGGCGGTGTGCTGATGGGTCGGTTCCGCCCGGACGACGCCCAGGACGAACTGGACATCCGGGTGCGCTTTCCCGCCTCCGACCGGAACATCGCGGCGATCGACAAGCTGAAGATCACCACGGCGCAGGGGTCGGTGCCGGCGAGCTACTTCATCAAACGGGTCCCGGCGCAGCAGGTCACCCAGATCCAGCGTCGCGACGGACAGCGGCAGGTCATTATCCAGGCCAACGCCATCGACGGCGTCGCCGCGAACCTGAAGATCCAGGAAATGAAGCCGTGGTTTGAGGCCGCCGCGTTTGATGATGCGGTTTCAGCCAACTTCGTCGGTGCCGACGAGGAAGGGCAAAAGGCCGCACAGTTCTTCGTGGTCGCCATCCTCGCCACCATCTTCATGATGTCGATCATCCTGCTTTGGCAGTTCAACAGTTTCTACGGCGTGCTGGTCACGCTTTCGGCCGTGGTGCTGTCGACGGCGGGGGTGTTGCTGGGCGTGATGCTCAATGTGGCCCACACCTTCGACTACATCAGCGTGATCATGCTGGGTACCGGCGTGGTGGCTCTGTTTGGCGTGGTCGTCGGCCACAACATTGTGCTGGTGGACACCTACTATCAACTCAGACGCAACGGCTACGAAGCCGATGACGCAGCGGTACGGGCCGCGATCCAGAGGTTCCGACCGGTTCTGCTCACCACCCTGGTAACCGTCGTGGGCCTGTTGCCGTTGATGTTCCAGGTCCATCCCGACTTCCGCAGCGCTCATCTCGAATACAAGGCGCCAGGGTCGGAATGGTGGGTGCAACTGTCGGCTGCCGTGGTCTGGGGCCTCAGTTTTGCGACCCTGCTGACACTGATTCTGACACCCGTCATGCTGGCGGCGCCGAAGATCTATTCCGGCCGCTTCGTGTGGATTCGGAACAGGCTGACGAGGGGCAAGGCACCACTGCGGCGTCCCACGCCGACCGACCTGGGCAATGAAGACCTCCCCCGCGCCGCGGAATAGCTATCGCCGGTGACGTTCGATTTCAGCTAATCCACCCCAAAGGCGGAAGTGGATCGCGGCGGGGTTGCGAGACGCAGAGGGTTCAGGCCCACCTAACTCTCCCGCGTCTGACGCCGCCACAGCGCCGCGTACTCGCCTGTTTTGGCCAGTAACTCCGCATGGGTCCCGCGCTCGACGATCCTGCCGCGACGCAACACCAGGATCTGGTCGGCGTCGACAATGGTCGAGAGACGGTGCGCGATCACCAGGGTGGTACGACCAGCCTTCACGCGTCGCAGGGTCTCCTGGATCGCCGCCTCGGTGGGACCGTCCAGGGCGCTGGTGGCCTCGTCCAGGATCAGCATCCGGGGGTTGGCCAGCAGGGCGCGCGCGATGCCGACGCGCTGACGCTCACCGCCGGACAGCTTCAGCCCGCGCTCTCCGACCCGTGTCGCCATGCCGTTCGGCAGACCATCGATAAAGGGTCCCAGCTCCGCCGCGTCGGCTGCGGCACGAACCTCATCAGGCGTCGCATCCGGGCGCGCGAACCCGATATTGGCGAACAGGGTTTCGTTGAACAGCGCCACATCCTGCGGCACCAGCGCGACCGCGCGCCGCAGTTCGGTTTGCCGCGCCTGTCGCATATCGACACCATCGATCAGCACCCGGCCCTCCTGAGGGTCGAGCAGTCGCATGGCCAACCGCACCACCGTGGTTTTGCCCGCGCCCGAGGGACCGACCAGGGCCACCGTCTGGCCGGGCCTCGCCTCAAAGCTGACGCCCAGCAGACCCGAGGACCGGGCATCATGCCGGAAGCTGACCCCCTCAAATACGATGGAGGCGCCCTGCCCGCTGGCTGGCGGCAACGGGGTCGGGCTGGCGGCATCGACGATGTTTGGCGTGATCGCCTTCAGGGCAACCATCTGTTCCATATCGATCAGGCCCTGGCGGATCTCGCGGTACTGGAAGCCAAGCATCCCCAAGGGGGCGTAAAGTCCGGAGAGCAAAAAGATCGCCATCGTGATGTCGCCGATCTGTAGCGTGCCCCCCGCCACTGCCATCCCGGCCATCACCGTCATCGCCCCCAGGCCGATGTTCAGGATCACCGACTGCGCCCCGTTCAACAGATTGAGCGAGCTGTTGGCCTTGGCGCTGGCGTCCACATAGGCCGACATTGCGTTGCCATAACTGTCGACCAGCCGTTGCTCGGCGCCGAAGGCTTTCAGGGTTTCGTAGTTCATCAAGGCGTCGTTGGAGAGCCCGGCGGCGCGGTTCTCGGTCTCGTTCAGGTCGCGACGGTGCGACAGGCGCCAATCCGTAATCTTGAAGGTCAGCACCGCGTAGACCACCAGCGTCGCGAAAGCCGCCATGGCGAAGTGCCAGTCCAGCCGCACCACCATCACCACCATCGCCAGGATCAGCTCAACAAATGTGGGGCCCAGGCTGAAGATCAGGCTGCGGATCAGAAAATCCGTCGAGCGCGCACCCCGGTCGATAATCCTCGACAGGGTGCCGGTCTGCTTGGTCTGATGAAAATCCAGCGATAGCGACAGGGCGTGGCCGAAGCTTTCCACCGCCGCCCGCGCCATGGTCGACTGCGACACCCGGGTGAAGATCGCGTCCCGGGCATAGGGCGCGCAGGCTGCAATCAACCGCAACAGGGCAAACGCGACCGCCAAGCCGACGAATGTGGTGCCGATCACCACACCGCCCTGCTGCACCGGGCTCAAGGTATTGATCGCATCGCCCAGCATCACCGGCGCGATGACGCCCGACAGCTTGCCTACAAACACCAGCACCAGCGCCACGCCGATCCTCAGGTGCAGCTGTGGCGCGCCGGACCGCATGACCAAAGCGCCGAGGTCAGCCATCGAGGACCAGAACGAGAATTTTGCCTCGTCGCCCTCCACCGCGCCGGGACCACTGAAGCGCGCACGCATAACGTCAGAATGAACCAAATGGACTTACCTTCAGAGGCCTGGACGACCGGCGATCACGCGATAACAGGGACCCTCGACAAGGGTGACGTTCTCCTTGACCCTCAATAGGCCGATTTGGACGTCCTTGGGGGCAAACAAGCGTTCGGCAGTTTCCTCTGGAGTATTCGTGATGGGCCGCAAGAGCCAGCGTCTGGAATCGACCTGCGTGTTTTGCGGGTCGTCCGATGACGCCGATCCGGCGTTTCTGGCGGCGGCGACCGCGCTGGGAAAGCAATTGGCGGACGCCCGGATCAGGCTTGTGTACGGCGGTGGCGGCGTCGGCCTGATGGGTGCCGTTGCCCGGGGCGCGCACGAGGCTCACGGTGAGGTGCTGGGCATCATCCCGACGTTTCTGGTCGCGCAGGAACGGGCCCTCGAGGTCGTCAAGCACATCATCGTCGACAATATGCATGAGCGGAAAATGCTGATGTTCCAGAAGTCCGACAGCTTTGTGATCCTGCCGGGCGGGATCGGCACGCTGGAAGAAGTGGTCGAGCTGCTGTCATGGCGCCGACTGGATCTGCACGCCAAACCGGTGGTGTTCTACAATCCCAGAGGCTTCTGGGAGCCACTGTTCAAGCTCTTCCAGCACACGGTCGATGAGCGGCTGACGCCTGCCGGTTTCATGCAGGCCTGGGTGTCGGTGGATACGGTGGATGAGATTGTCCCGGCGCTGTTGGGACAGGGCCTGGAGCCCTATCCGTCAGAGGCGGCGGTCGGGCGGCGGGGGTGATCGCCCGAGCTATGTGGTTTTCAGGCCACACCCGCACCAAACTGCAACGCGATGACGCATCTCCCATGCATCTCGGTGCGTAAAGCCGGGATCGGGCGCCTTCATCGCGCCTGTCCCCTGAAAACAGCTCGGACACCTTTCACATGCAGAAGACCCTCTTCGCCGCCGCCTCGTTCGCGGTTCTTGCGCTCGCGACCTCCGCCAACGCCCAGACCGGCGACTGGACCGGCGCTTACGTCGGCGTCGCAGCCGGTTACGCAGACCGCGCGGAAAGCTCAGGCGAAAGCGTCAGCTTCGACACCAACCTGGACCGCTCGTTCGGCGACACGGTCAATACTGCAGCGGCGGCCAACGCCTTCTCGCCCGGCTTCTGCGGCGGCAGCTTCAACA
>JANORH010000125.1:0-1667 GCA_031415215.1 Alphaproteobacteria bacterium
GGTCGACACGGGTGACCGCACCGCGGATATCGAAATGGGCGTGCGGCGCATCAACGCCTTTATTGAAGAGCAGGTGCGAGCGCGTCCATCGGAATGGTTCTGGGTCCACCGCCGCTGGCCGACCGAATTCTATCGGGGTTAACGTTTGGTCGCAGCAGGTGGCCCTGCAGTGGATGCGGCAAACCGGATCGGCATGGCCTTCGGACCTGAGATGAAATTGGATGCCAGCCATTCTACCGGGGCGGCCAACATGAAGTGCGTCATCCGGGTCAACACCTCGCGCAACATAGCGTCGATCTCGATGCGGGCGATATGCTGGCCGAGGCAGCCATGCGGGCCGGTGCCGAAGGCGATCTGAGGGTTATCCGTGCGTGACAGATCCAGCCTGTCTGGGCGGTCGAACACCGCCGGGTCGCGGTTGGCGGCACCGAAGTACATCACCACCTTCTCTCCGGCCTTGATCGCCTGACCGGCAAGTTCAGCGTCGCGGGTCGCAGTCCGGCGCATGTAGATCACCGGGCTGGTCCAGCGCAGCAGCTCCTCTCGTGCGCTCGGCAGGCGTGCGTCCAGGTCGGCCATCAGCCAGGCGTATTGGTCCGGATTTTCCATCAACGCCAGCAGGCCGCCGGACAGCAGGTTGCGGGTAGTGTCCCCACCGGCATCCACCAGCAGCAGGAAAAACAGCAGGAATTCGGCGTCCTCCAGCTTGCGTCCGTCGACCTCGCAAGCCAGCAGCCTGGAGGCCAGATCATCGCCGGGCCGCGCCCGTTTCTCGGCAATCACCCGCGAGCCATACTCGAACATCTTCATCACCGCTTGACCGCCAGCGCCGGGCGGCAGGGCTTCGGGCGCGGTGTGGATGGTCTCTGTCAGCTTGTAGAGTTCGCGGCCATCCTCCAGCGGCAGTCCCATCAACTCGGCGATCACGAACGAGGGCATCTCGCCCGCGACATCGTTCACGAAGTCGCATTCGCCCTTCGCGATCACGGCATCGACGATCTGGGTCGCCAGTTGCTGTATCCGCTGCCGGCGCAATCGTGCTGCCGGCTCGGTGAACTCCGAGCGGATCAGCTTTCGGAACGCCGTGTGCTCCGGCGGGTCCATCATCAACATCATCTTGTGCCCGCCCAACCCGAACTCGGCCAGCGGGTCGGCGATCATGATGGTGGGCTCGGAAGAATAGGTCTGGAAATCCCGGTCCACCGCCCAGACGTCGGCGTGACGTGTGACCGTCCAGAAACCCTTGCCGCCGGGTTCGTCGTGCCAACGCACCGGCGCGTGGGTCCGGAGCCAGTCGAACTGGGCGTGCGGCTGGCCGTCGGCGAAGCTGCCGGGTGACAGGAGGTCGATCTTCATCAGCGCGTATCCTCTGGGGTCAATCGAACCGACACCGCTGCCCGCAAGTCACGCAAGGGATGTGGCGTTGGCATGACGCTTGAAACGTTCGCCCCGGAAGCCCACCCGAAAATCATTTTGGGACGTGTTTCCCGACACCAGTAGAGTACTCGAGGCCGGGCCGTCTCTCCAGTCCCGCCCGGCCTCGATCTTTCCCGAAAGCCGTCAGGCCTTGTTGGGATTGATCAGGTATTTTTCGCCGGTGGTCTTGCGGTTGTAGGCCGCCATCATCTCGGGCTTCAGCACGTCCTGCAGCGAGATTTCTGCCGTGT
>JANORH010000126.1:0-1878 GCA_031415215.1 Alphaproteobacteria bacterium
GCCGTCATGCATGACGGCCAGGCTCAGGCATGAATTGATCCGCACGCCGTTCACCAGAACCGTGCAGGCCCCGCACTGGCCATGGTCGCAGCCTTTCTTGGACCCGGTCAGTTTCAGGTGCTCGCGAAGCGCGTCCAGCAGGGTCGTGCGCGGGTCGAGGTCCAGCGACCGCGTCTCGCCATTCACGTTGATCGTGGTCTTCAAGCCGACATCCCCTGGGTTCTGGCTGCGCGACCGCAGCTCTTTTGTACGAAGTGCGTGACGCCTTGGCGCGAGGGCTCAGCTTTCGCCGGGCGCTGACGCCTTGACCGAAAGCGCGTGAACCGGGCCAGCCAGCTCCTGGGCCAGCGCATGATAGACCATCCGTTGGCGCGCCACTTTCGCGGTGCCTGCAAAGGCTGCGGCCTCGATCGTGACGTTGAAGTGGCTCTCGCCGCCCTCTCGTGCACCGGAGTGCCCGGCGTGCCGATCCGAGTCGTCCTCGACCACCAGATGCGACGGCTGGAAGGCTGCCTCAAGTTTGGAGCGGATGTTTTCAGATATGGCGCCCATTGGCTTCATCTTCAATTCTTGCAGGGAAGTTTCTCATCTCCATAATCAACGCATGGCCCGTTCGTTTCAATATAAGCCTCGACTCGTCGATATCCGTGTCCGACCCCCGTCGGAAAACGATGCGGCAGAGCAGGACGTCAACGCGCTCAAGGCCGGTGAGCGGGCCTGTGACCACCCTGCCTGCAGGAAGGCGGCGACGGCGCGCGCCCCCAAGGCCCGCGACATGATGAACGAGCACTACTGGTTCTGTCAGCCGCATGCGGCCGAGTACAATCGCAACTGGAACTTCTTTTCCGGCCTGTCCGACGCTGAAATCCGTCGCAGGCAGACCGAAGAGCTGATGACCGGCGGCAGGCCTACCTGGGACATGAAGGCCAGCCGCACCTCGCGTGAGGCCGCCGCCTTCGCCGCCAAGTTCGGCAAGGGCCAGAGCTACAAGGATCCGTTCGGCATGTTCCACGGCGCGGGCCAAGCCTCGCCCGAGCCCGAGGCCCGCAAGCTGGGCAAGATCGAACGCAATGCGCTGGCCGACCTCGACCTCGACGAAACCGCCGACGGCCCCAAGATCCGCGCTCGCTACACGGTGCTTGTCCGCCGCCTCCACCCCGACGCCAACAAGGGCGACCGCTCCGGCGAACAACGGCTGCAGCGGGTTATCCGTTCGTACAAGGTGCTGCAGAAGATGGGGTTGGTCGGGGGGTAGGGCTCTGCTGCGTCGCTTTACGACACCAAAGCTACACCCAGTCGCACGGCCATCACCCTCTCCCCTTGCTTGTCATCGGCGGGCTCGACCCGGCGATCTATGCTGAGATGCCGGTTGGATAGGCGGGTCAAAAGCCCGCCTATGACGTTTTGGGTTGGGGTCAGGGTTAAGGGGCAACAGCCAATACCTGTCACCCGCCCATCGGGGCCTCATCCAGTCGCCATAACCGAGAAAACACCGCGACCCCGCCGACGATCACCAGCATCAGAATTCCAGGGAACAGGATCGCGGCGTGGGGGCCGATGGCGTGAGCCAGCACGCCATAGAGCACTGCGCCCGCCGGAGCACCGCCCATGGTGCCAAGGGTGAAGATCGAGAGCACCCGGGCGACCTTGTCCGCCGGTGCGTATTGTTGGACCAGACTGCGGCCCAGTGTCATGGCCACGCCGCCGCCCAGGCCCCAGACAAAGTTCAGGCCGCACAGCAGCCAGAACGGCATCGGAATGCTGCAAAGCACCAGGACCGAAGCGCCGGTGAACAGCGAGGCCAGATAGATCACGCCCTTGCGCCGGATATGGCCGAACCGCAGCAGTGCGGTCGCCGAGAGGATCGATCCCACCCAG
>JANORH010000127.1:0-1900 GCA_031415215.1 Alphaproteobacteria bacterium
ACTTCACCAGATAGTTGTGCTTGGTGCAGGATCGGGTGATGCCGACGGTGTCGCACTCCTGGAACGCGTCGGTGCCGATCAGGTGGGTGGCGACCTGGCCGGTGATCACGATCATCGGGATCGAGTCCATCAGGGCGTCGACGATGCCGGTGATCGCGTTGGTCGACCGGGCCCTGACGTCACCAGCACCACGCCAGGTCTGCCGGTCGAGCGGGCATAGCCTTCGGCCGCATGGGTCGCGCCCTGCTCGTGGCGCACCAGCACGTGGGTCAGGCGCTCCTCGGCATAGAGCGCGTCATAGATCGGCAGCACGGCGCCGCCCGGATAGCCGAACAGCACCTCGACCCCGTTGTCGATCAGGGCGCGTACGACCATCTCCGCGCCGGAGAGGGTGTCGGCCTGGGCTTCTATCGTCTGGTGAGCGGTCATGAGGGGCTGCCTGGATGCTGGGCGATTGGACATTAAAAAAGGCCCGCTGGGGGCCTGTGGACGAGCGACCGGTCGGTCCTGACATCTCTGTCAGTCCGTTACGGCCGCCCGGGAAGTACAAGGATCTTGCGCACGGTAGTGCCTCGAAAATTACAACAAATAATGTGCCATGCCCCGGTCATGTCGTCAAGCCGGGGCTGAGGGCAAGAAACTGCCTCCAGTGGTCGTCCGGGTCCAGACCGGTCAGCCTTGGCCAGTCCGGCGTCTGGCCGCGCATCCAGGTCATCTGGCGTTTGGCATAGCGCCGCGTGTCCTGCTGAGCGGCCGTCAAGGCGATCTCCAGCGTCGTTTCGCCCCGCACATGAGCGGCGAAGGGCTGCACGCCGACGGCCTTGAGCGCGGGGAGGGCGGGATCGAGATTGCGGGCCAACAGGGCAACGACCTCTGCCAGCGCGCCCTGCCTCAGCATCATCCCGAGCCGCGCATCGCAGCGAGCGTAGAGTTCGGCGCGCGATGCCTCGATGGCAACAGCGCTCCAGGTTCCGGCGGGCAAGGCCCCTGTCGCCGTCGCGTGGTGGTCGCCCAGTGACCTGCCGGTGGCGGTATAGACCTCCCAGGCTCGCGACAGGCGCTGCCGGTCACCGGGCGCGATCCGGGCGGCGGCGGCGGGGTCGACCTCGGCCAGCCGGGCGCGGAACGTGGTCTCGCCCAGGCTTGCGAGCTCGGACGCCGCAGCTTGCCGAACCTCGGCCGGTATTTCAGGGATGTCGGCCAGCCCGTGCGTGAGTGCACGCAGATAAAGGCCGGTACCACCCACAACGATCACATTGCGCCCGCGCCCGGTGATGTCGGTGATCAGCGTCTGCGCCGCCCGCTGCCAGCGTCCGACCGACCACCCCTCCGCGGCATCGACCGTCCCAAACAGGTGGTGCGGCGCGAGGGCCATTGCCGTTTCGTCCGGCCGCGCGGTCAGGACCCGCAGATCGGCATAGAGCTGCAACGCGTCGGCGTTGACGATCTCGCCGCCGGTCGCCGTCGCCAGTCGCAGCGCCAGCGCCGACTTGCCACTTGCCGTAGGCCCGGCGATCAGCCAGATGCGAGGTTCCATGATGCTTGTCCTTACCACCATCCTCCCTCACGTCACCGCAAACGACGACGTGGAAGCCAGCCTTTCGGTGCTGGAGGAGATGGGTATTCGCGTCGGCCAGTCCGAGGACCTCGGTGCCGTCGACGGCGTGGCGGTGGATACGTTCCTCGAAGCGGATGATCTGGCCATCCTTCGACCGGTGGTCACCGGATTGCTGGCGGGCAAGGCGGTTGATTTCTGTCTTCAGCCGGCCATCGGCCGCCGCAAGCGCCTGCTGATCGCAGACATGGATTCCACCATCATCAACGTCGAGTGCATCGACGAACTTGCCGATTTCGCCGGGGTGAAGGCACAGGTCTCCGAGATCACCGAGCGCGCCATGCG
>JANORH010000128.1:0-5816 GCA_031415215.1 Alphaproteobacteria bacterium
GGTCGATGCGCTGGAGACGATCCTTCGAAAACCCGTGCTGCTTGGCCTTGCCCATGAATAGTCCTCCGACGCGATCAGGCATTTGCCCTTGCCTTACCTTCCGTCGCAAGCGCGACGGTCTGATGAATGTTTGCGGGAGCCACCCATGTCCACCGTGAGTTCTGAACGCGATGGCCGGATCGCCATCATCACGATCGAGCGTCCGGAGCGGCGCAACGCTGTCGATGGCTCGACGGCCAGAGCGCTCTACGACGCCTTCAAGGCGTTTGATGCGGACGAGGGTCTGGACGTCGCGGTACTGACCGGGCGGGGCGGGTTCTTCTGCGCGGGGGCTGACCTCAAGGCGATCAGCACCGGTGACGGCAATCCTGTGAAGTCCGACGGCGACTTCGGTCCCATGGGTTGCACACGGTTGCGGCTGGGCAAGCCGGTGATTGCCGCCATCGAAGGTCCCGCCGTGGCCGGTGGACTGGAGGTCGCCTGTTGGGCTGACCTCCGGGTCGCCGCGGAAGGATCGACATTCGGGGTATTTTGCCGGCGGTTTGGCGTGCCGCTGATCGATCTGGGCACCGTGCGCCTGCCGCGCTTGATCGGGGCGTCGCGGGCCATGGATTTGATCCTGACCGGGCGGGCGGTATCGGCACAGGAAGCCCTGGATATCGGTCTGGCCAACCGGCTGGCCCCGCAGGGCGGGGCGCTGGCCGCCGCCGTCGAACTGGCGCGTCAGATCAGCGCCTTCCCGCAACTGTGCATGCGAAATGACCGGCTGTCGGCGATCGAGCAGTGGTCGCTGGATTGGGACGAAGCCCAGGCGTTCGAAATCCGCGTCGGCATGGAGACGCTGCGTACGGGATCTGCGGTTGAGGGTGCCAGCCGTTTTGCCGCTGGCGAGGGGCGGTCGGGGCGGTTCTGACGGCGCGGGCGCATGGCAAAGGGGTTCATCCCGCAAAACTGAGCGCGGGCGACTGTTCAGGCTTGATGTGACACAGGCCGCCCGGCCCGCTATGCCCATGCCGCGCAACGCCAATGGAAAGATCATGACGTCCGAACTGAAATGCGGGTTCATCCAAGCGGCCAAATCGACGTGAGCGTCAGGCGTCCCTTGATCGTCGGACTGGGCGGCACCATCCGGGCGGGATCCTCGACCGAGAAGGCGCTTCTCTGTTCGTTGCGTCGCGCGGAGGCGATGGGGGCCGAGACGCGACTGCTGGGCGGGGAGTTTCTGGGCGGCTTGCCGATCTTCGATCCCCGTCCCGGCGACCTGACCAAGGGACAACAGGACCTGGTCGCTGCGATCCGGGCGGCCGACGGCGTCATCGTGGCCAGCCCCGGCTATCACGGCTCGATTTCAGGTGTGATCAAGAACGCCCTGGATACCCTGGAATTCACCTCAAAGGACGCGGCCCCCTATTTCAGCGGCAAGCCCGTGGGCACGGTGATCACAGCTGAGGGCGGACAGGCCGGCGGCACGACCTTGATGGCGCTGCGAGCGATCATACATGCTCTAAGGGGCTGGCCGACGCCGTTCGGCGCGGCCCTGAATGGCGGCTCCGGACTGTTTGATGAGACCGGTGCCGCCAAAGACACAAAGGACGCCTGGCAACTCAACACCGTTGCGGAACAGGTGGTTGAATTTGCCCAGCTGAGGATATCGCGATGAAACGCCCCTATCTGGTCCCCCCGACGCCCGGCGCACAGGCCGATGACGACGTCAGCGCCATCAGCCCCATCGAGGACATCATCGAGGATGCCCGCAACGGGCGGCCCTACATTCTGGTGGACGCCGAGGATCGCGAGAACGAAGGCGACATCATCATCCCGGCCCAGTTCGCGACGCCGGAACAGATCAACTTCATGGCCAAGCACGCGCGCGGCCTGATCTGTTTGTCGATCACGGCGGAACGGGCGCGCCAGTTGCGTCTGCCGCCGATGTCCACCGACAACCAGTCGGGTCACGGCACGGCGTTTACGGTCTCGATCGAGGCGCGCGAGGGCGTGACCACCGGCATTTCGGCCCACGACCGTGCCCACACCATCGCGGTCGCCGTCGATCCCACCAAGGGGGTCGAGGATGTGGTGTCGCCGGGCCATGTCTTTCCTCTGGTGGCCCGCGACGGTGGCGTTCTGGTGCGCGCCGGTCATACGGAAGCAGCCGTCGATATCAGCCGCATGGCTGGCCTGAACCCGGCCGGGGTGATCTGCGAGATCATGAAGGACGACGGCTCGATGGCCCGGCTTCCCGATCTGGTGGCCTTCGCCCAGTTACACGGCCTGAAGATTGGTACCATCGCCGACCTGATCGCCTATCGCCGTCGCACCGAACGGCAGGTGGAACGCGTGCTGGAGACGCCGTTCGAGAGCACCTTTGGCGGCAAGTTCCGCATGGTGATCTACCGCAACAGCCTGGACCAGACCGAGCATGTGGTGCTGACCAAGGGCCGCATCGACCCGGACAAGCCCACCCTGGTGCGCATGCATCGCGTGGATCTGGCGACGGACATGCTGGGCGCGGTCGAGGCCCGGCAGGACTATGTGCCCAAGGCGCTGAGGGCCATGTCGCGGTACGACGGGGCGGCGGTGGCAGTGTTCATCCGCGATTCCAACCCTCACTGGCTGTCAGAACGCTATGGCCAGCCCCAGGCGAACCATTCCGAGAATATCTTGCGCGACTATGGCATCGGGGCGCAGATCCTGCTGGATCTGGGGGTGCGCGACATGATGTTGCTGAGCGCGTCCACAACGGTGCTGCCGGGCTCCGGCGGCTATGGCCTCAAGATCGTCGGCCGGCAATCGTTCGACGAAGGCTGAAGGGCCGACATCCCATAATTCTGGCCGAGCACAACCGTGGAGCCCGCTCGACCGTATGTATCCATAACTGAAGCCATGTCTTGCGGTGCTGACGCGGCACAGGTTGTGCATTCGGTTTGGGTCCCTTAGTAATTTCGAGGGGCGAAGGCGAGATTTGAGTATCACGATGCCGACGGATACCTACCTGTCTGCCACCCCGGAGGCCGACCCCGTGGTCAACCCCCTGCTCGAACAGCGTGCGTTTTCGGGTCGCGACGACGCGCCATGCTCTTGCCCGGCGTGTTGTGGTGGCGGCAGTCTGCGGATCATTGATGCCGGTGAGACGGGGCTTGGTCCGCAGGCCTATCTGAACGCCGATGAGCGCGCCGTCGGCACGGTCAACGGCAAGGCCAGCTTCTCCATTGACCGCGCTGGCCTGCAACTGACCGGCTTCGACCCCGGCACCATGGCCCCGGCCCCGGGCTGGGGCGGGGTTGCCGGTGCTGCTTTCACCGTCACCTACGGCTTCCGCGCCAACGCACCGGTCCGGATGCCAACGGATACGGAAGGCTTTCAACAGTTCAACACCACGCAGATTCAGCAAGCCGAACTGGCGCTCCAGGCCTGGGCTGACGTCGCCAACATCACTTTCGTCCGCATTGGTTCGGGCGCGGTGGGCGACGCCGCCTACACCGACAATGCGACGATCCTGTTTTCCAACTACTCCAGCGGCGAACCGGGATCCGCCGCCTTCGCCTATTACCCCGGCAGCACCAGCCACAGCAGTTCCAGCGGTGACGTTTGGGTAAACATCGGCGGTGGATCGAACGCCTTCCCGTCTATCGGAAACTATGGCGGTCAGGTGCTGGCCCATGAAATAGGCCACGCCATCGGTCTGGCGCATCCCGGCGACTACAACTCCAGCGGCGAGGCCAGAGCCACCTACGCCTCAAACGCCGAGTATTACGAGGACACCCGCCAGTACACGGTGATGAGCTATTTCTCCGAGAGCAACACCGGGGGAAATTTCAAGGGCAGCTATTCGGCGGTTCCCCTGCTGGACGATATCCGGGGCGCCCAGATCGAGTACGGCATCAACACCTCCACCCGGACCGGAGATACGACCTACGGATTCAATTCCACCGCTGAGCGCGTCTGGTTTTCGGCGGTCAACAGTTCGTCTCGGCTGATCTTTGCCGTCTGGGACGCCGGGGGTCGCGATACGTTTGATTTCTCGGGCTATTCGCAGGCGCAACTGATCGACCTCAGGGAGGGGTTTTTCTCCAATGTCGGGGGCCTGACCGGCAATGTCGCGATCGCCCAGGGCGCCCGGATCGAGAACGCGATCGGTGGGTTCGGCGCGGACACCCTCAACGGCAACGCTTCGGCAAACGAACTCAACGGCAACGCCGGTAACGATTCCATCTTCGCCGGCGCGGGAAACGACACCCTCGATGGCGGAGCCGGCAACAGCTACCTGCGCGGCGAGGACGGCAACGACTCGATCATCGGCGGCTCCGCGTTTGACGATATCAACGGCAATGTCGGCTCCGATACCGCTTCCGGTGGCGTCGGCAATGACTGGGTGGTCGGCGGCAAGGACGGTGACCTGCTGTTCGGCGACGCCGGTGATGACCTGGTCTACGGTAATCTCGGGAGTGACACTCTGGATGGTGGCGCGGGCGCCGACACGGTCCGGGGCGGACAGGGCGACGATGTCCTGACCGGCGGCGATGGCGCAGACTTCGTGTCCGGCGATCTCGGTGCCGACACCATGACCGGCGGTGCCGGCGCGGACACGTTTCACAGCTTCACCGGATCCGGCGTCGACAGGATCCTTGATTTTAGTCTGGCCGATGGCGACCGGCTGCAACTGGATCCCGGCAACACCTTTACGGTGGCCCAGCAAGGTGCCGACACTGTGCTGACACTGGGCGCGGGCGATCAGGTTATTCTGGTGGGTGTTCAGGTGAGCAGCCTGCCGACGGGCTGGGTTTTCGGCTTCTGACAGAGACCGAACGGCGGGGTGACCGGACCTCGTTTCAGCGCGTTGCGGCAGTGGTGGCGGCGATTTGCGCACGGCAGTGCAACAAGACCGTTTTCAGGCGATGATATCGCGCCTATACAACCCCTCCTCCCGCCCGGCCGCAAGGTCGGGCGCCTTCGTTTTCAAGACCAGGCTACCGAGGCCGATTATGACCCAGATTCTGATGCCCAAGGCGACCGCCGTCTGGCTGGTGGACAACACCTCCCTGACCTTCGAGCAGATCGCCGATTTCTGTGTGCTCCACCCTCTGGAGGTCAAGGGGATCGCCGACGGCGAGGTCGCCCGTGATATCCGCGGTGCCGACCCGATTGCCAATGGCCAGCTGTCTCGCGACGAGCTTGACGTCGCTGAAAAGGACGCGGGCTACCGGATGAAGGCGCAGAAGAGCCGTCACGCCGAGCTGCTCAAGCCCGTCAAGAAGGCCCCGCGCTATACGCCGGTCTCGCGCCGCCAGGACCGCCCGGACGCCATTGCATGGTTCATTCGCAATCACCCCGAAGTGGCGGACAGCCAGCTGTCACGGATTCTGGGGACCACCAAGGCCACCATCGATCAGGTGCGCAACCGGACGCACTGGAATTCGGCCAATATCAAGCCGGTGGATCCCGTCACCCTGGGTCTTTCGACTCAGCTTGAGCTGGACGCCGTGGTCCGCAAGGCCGCCGACAAACGCGCCAAGGAGGCCGCCCGTCGTGGCGAGGTTGAGCCCGAAGGCGCAACGCTGCGTCCGGCTTCAGAAACCGGTGTCACACACAACGAACAGGACTGAGATCTACCGCCTTGCCCGCGATCGGGCGAGGCAGCGGTCTTCAATGCAGATTGCTGCTCAGGGTTTCGATCTCTTCCTTCAGCCTGAGTTTCTGTCGCTTGAGCTCCCGTAGTCTGAGATCGTCCGATGACGGCCTTCGCATTTCATCCTGGATCGCAGTTTCCAGGGATTTGTGTCGGGATCCGAGTTCACGAATTCGGGCTTGAAGCGCCA
>JANORH010000129.1:0-2597 GCA_031415215.1 Alphaproteobacteria bacterium
GAATTCACTCATGCTCTTGGACTTGCCTTCGTGTTGGTGGCGTCACATATCCGGCTCACTGCGCCGGTTTACAAGTCCACTGTGGGCTTAATGGACCTTGGCCCACGGATGATACGTACCGGCTGATGCCTTGGAACGATAATGCGAACCCCGGCCCCTGGGGTGCCCCTTCCGGCGGCGACGGAGACCGCAAGGATCCGCCCAAACGCCCCCAGGGCGGCGGTCCCCGTGGACCCCGCGGCCCCGGTGGCCCTGACCTGAATGACATCTTCGAACGGCTGCAACGCCAGCTTGGCGACATGTTCGGAGGGGCCGGCGGCAACATCAAACCGGGTGCCGTGATCGCGGTTGGCGCCGGTGTCGTCGGTCTCTGGGCACTGTCGGGCTTTTACATCATTCAGCCCAGCGAGCGCGGCGTGGTCCTGACCTTCGGAGCCTATTCGCGGATGTCAGGGCCAGGGCCGAACTATCGCATGCCCTTTCCAATCGAGAAGGTCGAGAAGGTCTCGGTGACCTCGCTGCGCCGGACTGACGTCGGCGGACAGGGGGAAGGCGACGCGCCGAAGGAGAGCTTGATGCTCACCGGCGACGAGCAGATTATCGACCTGGATTTCAGTATCACCTGGCGGGTGGCAGACCCGAAGGCCTATCTGTTCGCGACCCGCGCGCCCGATGAAGCGGTCAAGGCCGTGGCCGAAAGCGCCATGCGCGAGATCGTTGGCAAGACCCAACTTCAGCCGATCATCTCCACGGGTCGCGGGCAGGTTCAGTTGCAGACGGCGGACCTCATGCAGCGTACCCTCGATAACTGGAAGTCCGGCATCACCATTGTCGAAGTTCAGATCCGCTCGGCAAACCCGCCGCCCGAGGTGGTCTCGGCCTTCCGTGAAGTGAACAACGCTGCACAGGACGCCGACTCAGCGAAAAATGAAGCCAACACCTACCGCAACCGGGTGATCAACGAAGCCAAGGGTGATGCATCCAGGGTCCTGCAGGCCTCGGAAGGCTATCGCGAGCAGGCCGTCCGCGACGCCCAGGGTGAAGCTGCGCGCTTCAACCAGATCTATACCGAGTATCGACGGGCTCCTGGCGTCACCCGCGACCGCCTCTATATCGAATCCATGGAGCGCATTCTGGCGCGTTCAAACAAGGTGGTGATTGACGCCAAGGGCGCCAGCGCACCGATCATTCTGCCGCCGGATGTTTTCCGCTCACGTGCTCAGGCTGCGCCGCAGCCCCAGGTCGACGTCGGACCACCGCAAGCCGCCGGGAAGGCCACCCAATGAGTAACCGTGTCGTCGTCTGGCTGGTCGCCATCGTCGCCCTCGCGGTGCTGGCCGCCAATACCTTCATCATCGTCGATCAACGTGAGCAGGTTGTGGTGGTCCGCCTGGGCGATCCCGTTCGTACCATCAACGACAGGGGCAATGAAGCCGGTCTGAATATGAAGGCCCCCTTTGTCGAAAACGTCATCCGCTTCGACCGGCGCAACATCGCCCTGGAAGCCGCTCAGGAAGAAATTATCACATCCGAGCAGGAGCGCCTGGTCGTGGACGCCTTCATCCGTTACCGGATTTCGGAGCCTCGCCAATTCTACAATACGCTGCGTGACGAGCAGATCGCAGCCGACCGGATCGAGCGTCTGGTGAACTCTTCGCTGCGTCAGGTGCTGGGTTCAGCAACGGCGCGCGAGATCATCTCCGGTCGTCGGGCACAGTTGATGCAGCAGGCCAAGGTCGATGTCGCCCGTCGGGCCAAGGCCTCCAGTCTCGGCATCGAGGTGATCGATCTCAGAATCCGCCGCGCTGATCTCCCCGCGCAAAACCGCGAGGCCGTGTTCCGTCGAATGGCCACATCTCGCCAGCAGGAGGCCGCAAGGGTCCGCGCCGTGGGTGAACAGCAGAAGCGGGAGATCATCGCCGGCGCTGACAAGGAAGTAGCCATCACCCTCTCTACCGCCCGCCAGACGGCCGGTCAGATCACGGGTGAAGGCGATGCTCAACGCACGCGGATCTACGCGCAGAGCTATGGTCGCGATCCCTCTTTCGCCGCCTTCTTCCGCTCGATGCAGGCCTACGAGCAGAGCTTTGCCGACGGCCAGACGACGATGGTGCTGTCGCCGGATAGTGCGTTTTTCAAGTACTTCCAGCGGGGTCCGTCGGGACGTTAGGCCTGAAACTCCAGCATCGCGCGCACCTCATGCAGGTCGCGGGCGATGCGGACGCAGAGGGTATGCATTTCCTCCGTGGGGTCCAGCATGTCGGGCACCATGACGGTCATCATGCCCGCTGACGACGCCGAGCGGACGCCGTTGTGGCTGTCTTCCAGGGCAAGGCAGTCGGCGGGATCGATGCCGAGGGCGGCGGCGGCCTTCAGGAACGGCTCGGGGAGGGGCTTGTGATTGTCCTGGACGTCCCGGGTGATCAGGGCGTGGAAGCGGTCGACGATGCCGTGAGGTCCCAGGCTGGCGCGCACGCTTTCCAGACTGGATGAGGTGGCGATGGCGCGGGGCATGGCGACGGCGTCGAGATGATCCAGGATATCCAGCACCCCGGCCTTCAGCGCGATGCCGGCGGCCAGTTCCTCGCGGAAGTGGG
>JANORH010000130.1:0-2732 GCA_031415215.1 Alphaproteobacteria bacterium
CTGGCGAGGTTCAACGGCCATGCGGTGGGGGTGATCGCCTCGGACAGCCGCCACGAGAACGGCGGCGCCCTGACCGCGGACGGGTGTGACAAGCTGAAGCGGCATCTGGATCTCTGCGACCTGTTCCACCTGCCGGTGATCAACCTGGTGGACAACCCGGGCTTTGCTGTCGGCATCGAGCACGAGATCGCCAGCACCATTCGCAAGGGCGGCGAGTGGATGATCGCTTTTGCCCAGGTCAGCGTGCCGATCTTCACGGTCATCGTGCGTCGCAGCTTCGGCGAGGCCGGCAACAACTAAGCTTCACCCAGGGATGGTGCTTCAGCCCGGGTCGAGAGGCCGGCGGCGGATGTGTGCGGCATACCGCCAGAGGGCGGGATTGAGGCCGCCTACAAGCGCCAGTTGGCCGAGGCCGCCGACCCCGTCGCCATGCGCGCCGAGATCGAGGCGCGGATCGAAAGCGTGCGGGGACCCGTCGGGCCACTCAACCGTTTCCAGATGGAGGAGATGATTGACCCGCGCGACACCCGGTCCTGGATCTGCGAGTGGGTGAACGACGCCGCTCGCCTCGCCGGGCAGGCGGGTCGGCTGGTTCCCCGGGCGCTGGGGTTCAGGCCCTGATCGCGGGTGGCGAAAGTGATGGCCGGGCATTGAGCGCTTCCCGGTCGAAACCGGCGATCTGCTTGTAGTCATCGGCCACCGCCTGGAGTTCCGACTGGCTGATGACGTCGGTGACCTGGGCGAAACCATCCGGTGCCCGAGCCTCGGCCAGATTGAGGACACGCTCCGGACCTTCGCCACGATTGGCCAGCACCAGTCGACTGGTGGGCGGTCGGCGCTCGGCTTCGTAAGCGGCCAGCGCCTCGGTGACGCTGGACCGGGTTGCCAGCTGGAACGCCAGCACGCGGGCGTCGAGGATCGCCTGCGAGGCGCCATTTGAGCCGATGGGGTACATCGGGTGTGCGGCATCCCCCAATAGCGTCATGGCGCCGAAGGTCCACCGGTCGACCGGGTCGCGGTCGACCATCGGGTATTCAAAGATCTGGCTGGCGCCGGCGATGATCGCGGGCACGTTCAGCCAGCCGAAATTCCAGCCTTCGAAAGAGGGCAGCACGTCGGCGGGTTGCCCTTGGCGGTTCCAGTCCTCGCGCCGCCACTCCGCCTGCTCGGGGAAGCGCAGTTCCGCGATCCAGTTGATCAGGGATCGGCCCGGCGCGGCGGCAGGGTCAATCGGATAACAGACGAACTTCTGATCCCCATGCCCGGCCATCACCATGGTGCGTCCACCCAGCCAGGCCGGCGCCTCGGTGATGCCGCGCCAGAGCACCCGGTGGTTCCAGATCGGCGGGCCTTCCCGGGGATAATGCCGGGCGCGCAAGGTCGAGTGGATGCCATCGGCGGCGATGATCAGGTCACCGCTCGCCTGCTCGCCGTTCGCGAAGCTCACCGAGCCGCCGTCCGTCGATACGGCTCCATGGCCGGTGCGGATCACGCCTGTACCCAGCCGATCATTCACAGCGGTCTGCAATACCGACAGCAGGGTTCCGCGATGGATGGAATACTGCGGCCAGTTGTAGCCCGCGTCGCGACCGCGCGGCTCGCGCCAGATCTCCTGACCGTGGCGATTGGCGTACACCAGCGCCTCGGTGGCGACACCCGATGCGGCCATCTGGTTGGCGAGGCCAAGTTCGCTCAACTCACGCACCGCATGGGGCAACAGGTTGATGCCGACGCCGACGGCGCGTAGTGCGTCCGCCGCCTCATAGACCTCCACTTCGATGCCGGCAGCGTGCAGGCTCAAGGCTGTGGTGAGGCCACCGATCCCGGCACCGATGATCAGGGCTCGCATGGCCTCACTACTGTGGCCGTGCCCGTTGATGTCAAGATTTGGTGGAGACTGCCAGCGTCTGGCCTCCGATCAACAAAACGCCCGCCCCTCGCGGGACGGGCGTCCTGATCTATGGCTCTAGATCAGCAGCAAGGACCGCCGTTGCAGCATGCGGCACCGAGGGCACAGCAGGCTTCAATCGCCTGGGTGACTGCGGCGGGCGCAGCGGCATAGGCGGCGGTTACCGAGGCCAGCAGCATGAGCGCTGCCGTCGAAAGAATACGTTTCATCGTGGAATCTCCAGATGTTGATTGGATTGAAAAAACCGATCTCAAGTCCACAATTCAACGAGGAGGGGGCAGCTCCGGTGCCACCGCGAGACCCGCCAGCACGCTGCGCGGCATGGCTGTGTTTACGAGAGCCATGTCGATGGTCGATTTGAGGATCGCATGGTCCGGTGCGACGATAGCCTGACAGGCCAGGATGCATGTGTCGACGCAGGTTGCCTTGCCGTCCTCGTGGCAGGGCGAGCCAGCATACAAGGGGACGGTGGTCATCGCTGCCACTGCGCGCGACGGACCGACGACCAGCATGAGGAGACCGAGCACCAGCACCGCCCGCCGCAGCCAATCCGATTTCAAAGCCCCGATCATCGTCGCACCATATTACGCCAATCCTGTCCGAACTAGGGCAGTTCCGAGCAATCCGAAACCTTTTGCCGGTGACTGACAGGGCGCGCCCGGCCAAGCGCGCGATTGCCAAACAGGGCTTGCAGGCCGCATGGATGGCGGGAAGCGGGGAGATGTCCAATGCGCATGTTGATCGCGGCAATGACCGGTACGCTGGCACTTGTGCTGGCCGTGGCGACATCCACGCAGGCGGCGGGGCCGGATTTCAAGGATCG